>JACQXX010000016.1:72500-92170 GCA_016208495.1 Acidobacteriota bacterium
GGGCGTCTTTTTGGGATTTCATCTCTATTTGAATTTACATGCTGCCAGTGGACCAGCCGCCTATCAACGTGCCATCCAGACACTCCAAGCCCTTTTCCCTGGCCCGCTCCTTATATTGACTGAAATTGGTCTGATTTTATTGCCGCTACTGTTTCATGCTGGGGTTGGCCTGTATTTAACGACCCACATGAAAAGCAATGTCGTTCAGTATCCACATCCTCAGAACTGGCTGTACTGGCTCCAACGGATGACGGGCATTGTGTTGCTGGTGTTTCTCCTGGCACATATCGCGACGCTCCGGCTGGGATTTGGAGGCCCAGATGTGAGTGTCGGCGCCAATCCAGATATTGCCTTTGACGTTGTTCGCTTTTGGCTTTCACAACCCCTGGTCATGGCATTTTATGGGTTAGGTGTCTTTTCAGCCGCATTCCACTTTGCACATGGACTCTGGAATTTTGCCATTTCGTGGGGAATCACTGTCAGCACGCGATCCCAGCAACTGTTTTCCTATATATGCCTTGGAATTGGTGTTCTGGTGTTCAGCCTGGGAGTCCGTGTGATTCTTGCTTTTGTGAACTAACTTGATCAGGGAAAAATATGCCGAAAAAACCAAAGGTCCTTGTTGTCTGCGGCGAAGCTGCCGGCTTGATGGCGGCACTCCAACTGATTGAATCTGGGTGCGAAGTCGAGATCATTTCCCCAGTTCCAATCCGACGATTGTTGGCAAGCACTCATACTGGACTCAATGCTGCACTCAACACTAAAGGTGAAGCAGACAGCCCGGCACACCACCTTGAGGATTCCCTGGTAGCTGGAGATTTTCTAGCGAGCCAACCTGCACTCCAGGCCATGTGTGCCCAGGCACCAGAACTCATCTGGATACTTGACCGAATGGGCGTTCCCTTCACCCGTACGACAGAAGGTCAAATCGAACTTCATCGGGCACCAGGCACTACATTTTCACGGACCGCTTTCGCAGGCACGACGACTGGGCCGGCGGTACTGTTTGCCCTGTGTGAGCAAATCCAACGCTATGAGGTTGAGGGCACAGTTACCTGCCATGAGGGATGGGAATTTCTTTCTGCCGCGCTCGATGACACCACCTGCCTGGGTATCGTAGCCATGGAGTTGGTGACGCTTGAAGTCAAAGTTTTTGCTGCCCAGGCAGTCGTGATTGCAGCCGGCGGGGTCGGGGGGATTTTCGGACGAACAACCAATGCGGTTCATGTTACGGGGAGTGTTCAGGGAGCACTCTTTCGACAAGGTGTTCGCTATACCAATGCTGAATTTATTCAATTGCATCCGGCGACAGTGCTTGGGGAAGATAAATTTCGGGCCATCCCGGACCTTGCCTTAGCTGAAGGCGGGCGATTTTGGGTGCCGCGAACCGCTCGTGACCAGCGCCCTCCCGAAGAAATCCCAGGTGCGGAGCGATGGTATTTTCTTGAGGAACACTATCCGAATCTTGGAAATTTTGTCCCCCGTGACATAGCGACCAGGGAAATCTTCGAAATTTCCCTCGATGGGTATGGAGTTGGGAGCTTGAGTCAGGTATATCTTGACTTGACCCACCTTCCACCAGTACGACGCCAGAGGCGGTTGGGCGGGATTCGGGATCTGTACCTCCAGATGGTTGGCGAAGATGTATCAACCGTCCCAATGTGCGTGTTTCCAGGAATGCATTTAAGTCTGGGTGGGTTGTGGGTAGATACAGAACATCAGACCAATATCAAAGGATTGTTTGCGGCAGGTGAATGTGCCAGTTCGCTGCACGGGGCCAATGCCTTGAGCGGAAACGAATTACTATTCAGCCTTTTCTCAGGAAGAACATCCGGGCAGGCGGCGGCTCGATTTGCGCAGGGCACCATACAACTTTCAGTGGACTCAGATTCTTCCCTTGAAACTGAACGAAGACGACAAACTGATTCCATTGAACAGCTTAAAGCGAAACGCGGATCTGAAAACGCCTGGCGCATCCAGGAAAAGCTTGGTCGCCTTATGACGGAACAAGTAACAGTGGTTCGCTTTAATGAGCGATTGCAAGGTGCGCTTGAACAACTTGACCAGCTTGAAGACCGACTGGCCCGGATTGATATCAATGAAACCAATTTTTGGGCAACACCTTCAATACCTCACGCGCGACGATTGGAATCAATGCTGATACTGGCTCGGGTCATCATTGTCAGCGCATTGAATCGAAACGAATCCCGTGGGGTTCATTTCAAACCTGAATTTCCAACCTGTAACAACACTGAGTATTTAAAAACCACTGTGGCCACCTTTTCCGAAACGGGCCCAGTCATCACCTTTGAGCCAATTGACACCAGCCTGATTGAGCCTCGCCCCCGCGAATACAATTAGGACTGGTCACCAGGCTTGGAAGCTCCCGGGCTTCCTGCTAGAGTAAATTTGTCTCAGGCTTAAAAATTAGAGATTTTCAAAATTTTTTGATCAGGAAAGATCAATTGATTCTTATATTTGCCACGCTCGAAGCATCGAGTAGATTTGCGGCACCAAGGAGGAACACATGAGGAAGGACTTACAACCACCACAGACCAGCAAAAAGGCAAATCTGTGGTTGAAATTTGGGATTTTGGCCGTTACAGCCGGCATTGGATTCGGGGCGGTGATTGGGTGCTCAACTCCAGCCGCAACCACAACCTCCACACCACCAGCCACATCATCATCGTCATCAGCCAGTGAAATGTCAGGGCCCGTGAGTGAAGCCGTCTGGATGACCAATTACCAGACCGCCATGGCTCAGGCCAAACAAGAGAATAAAATGTTGCTCATGGATTTTACCGGCTCAGACTGGTGTTCCTGGTGTATAAAACTTGATAAAGAAATTTTTTCAACCAACGAATTTAAATCATACGCCAGCAAAAACCTGGTTTTGCTCAAACTTGATTTTCCCAAATCAAAACGGCTACCAGTGGATGAAATCCGCCAAAATCAGTTACTGGCCCAAACCTATCAAATCCAGGGTTACCCAACGATCATCGTTTTAAATTCAAGCGGCGCAAAGGTTGGCACACTTGGGTACATGCGTGGTGGTCCTTCAGAATTTATTGCTTCGCTCGATAAAATTCGACAAGGCGCGTGACATATTCAGTACATTCATTTTCTGACTGAGTTGGGTTTTGAAATTTGAATAGTTCAAAATTCCAACTCTTTTCTTTTTTTATGGACAAGCAGGCACGACGAATCACCCTTCACATCAAGCGACAGGACGACCCGCAAGGCCAGGAATGGTGGGAAACGTTTGTGGTTGATTACCGACCTCGAATGACTGTTATTTCGTGCCTGGTTGAAATTCGAACGCATCCCTTTAATGCTAAAAACCAGAAGTCCACACCTGTCGCCTGGGAATCGGGTTGTCTGGAAAACCAATGTGGCGCCTGTTCAATGCTTATCAATGGTCAGCCCCAACAAGCCTGTATGGCCAGAGTTGATACACTGCCGCAACCCATTGTGCTGGAACCACTGAGCAAATTTGGAGTTATTCGTGACCTTGTGGTTGATCGAAGCCCGCTGTTTCAACAATCCAAAGCGGCGAAAGCCTGGATTCCAACTGACGGGATTGCATCTATCGGACCTCCGCCGCCTGTCAATCCAGATGAAGCAGAATTACGGGCTCAACTCTCAAGCTGCCAAGCGTGTGGGATTTGCCTGGAGGTTTGCCCTCAATACAACGACCGATCTCCGTTCATTGGCCCGGCCCTGCTCAATCAGTTACGGCAACTGAACCACCACCCAATTGGGAAACAAAGCCGCACTGAACGACTTGACTTGATTATGGGTGAAGGAGGAGTTGCCGACTGCGGAAATGCTCAAAACTGTGTCAAAGCCTGTCCAAAAGAGATTCCACTCATTGAGTCAATTGCCGAATTGAACCGTGAAACAACCTGGCACACTTTCTTTCGATGGTTGAGCCGGTAGGAGTTTCTCCCCCTGGTGTTTATGGTGAGTCGAAATCAACGCGCCAAACTTGCCCAAGAACCCCTCGACAGTCTCAAAAATGACCCACAACTGGTGGCAACACTCTTTGCCAGGCATCTGCTGGCAGGTGGGAAATTTCACAATCGATTTGAACAGGTTGTGTTTGCGGTGTATGCAACACCAAAGGAACAACAAAATTTCCTGACCTTCCAATCAGTCTTTGGACAATAAACCCTGCCGAACATCAAAAGGAAAGGGCGCAGAGTCATTTTACTCTGCACCCTTTTTGGTGTTCTCAAACTGGAAATTAAAAATTACAGGCCGAGGAACGCGGCGGCAAAGGTCACCAACGTCAGAGTTTCGATCAGAGCGAGACCGAGAACCATTGCCGTGAAGATCCGACCACCAGCTCCTGGGTTGCGGGCAGTGCCTTCGCACGCTGCCGCAATCGCCCGACCGTCACCCAGGGCACCAGCAAACGCGGCAATCGCCACCGCCAGAGCACCCAGGCCCATTTTCTTTTCACCAAAGGTAAACTGGGTTGATTTAGCAGCCTCCTGGGCGAGCACTGGACCAGTAAAAACCACCAGGGTGGCCATCAACATCAAAGCTTTGAATTTCAAATTACGCATGAGCAAAATATCCTCCATAAAGGTTCAGGGTTCAGAGTTCAGAGTTCAGAAATGATTGATACATCGTTGTCTGGATTTATCAATGATTCTGGCTCCCTCTCCCTTTGTTCCCACAAGTCAAAGTTGAAAGGCTGCCGACAGGACAGCCAGCGGGAGGCACATCCATCTCAACAAAGTGCTCACGGTATGATAGCCCAATTGCCCGGTATCCCTTACAACCCGTACAGTAAGGCTCCAAAAGCGACAACTGGTGGAAAAGATATAAAGGGTGAACAGTTTGCCGATCAGAAATAGCCACAATCAAAAGAGCGGTCTAGGAATCTTCGAACTGCTTTGCCGCAGTTTGCATGCCGACCAGTACAGCAATCAAAACAACAAGTGCGACTGGTACAACAATATAGAGACTAACTTGCAGTCGCCACCCAATCAAAACCGCGATGGCAACCCCCTGTACCAGCACAACTATCATCAAAAGGCGTTGGATTCGTTGTTCTTTGGCTTTGTCTTTCGTGTTCATCAAACAACTTATACCAGTTTGTAGCCAGTAGTCAGTAGTTCACTAAGTTTATTTAACTGAATGACTTGACTGTTTTCTAATGTGACCACTCCATTCCAAAATGATATTATCCAATCCAGGATGACAAGCGACCCGTCAAGAGAAATCAGTGAGCGTGAGCCAGCTTGCCTTCTTCATGAGCGTGGTCTTCGTGGCCATGTTCTTCGTCGTGATGGTCATCGTGTGGCACGGTCTCGCCCAGGTACACAATTGAAAGCTGGATGAAAATGAAAGTTTGCACAAAGCAAACGAAGGTGCCCAAAACCAGCAATGCGCTTGGAATGACAACCGGGACAATGGCGCCAAATCCGTCGAGCACCTGCTCATCCGCAAACATGTTGATCATCAAACGGACGCCAAGTGTGATCGGGCGCAGGCTGTTACTGAAAACTTCCACAAAGAAAATCAAAATACCAATGATGGCGAAAATGCCCGAAGTCAGCCCGGCGGTGAAGTGCTTGAGATAGACAACCCCTTGTTGACTAAATCCCATGTAGATGTAGTAACAAAATGAGCAAAGCCCCAAAGCCAGCGTGGTGCTCAGCTTATTGGTCGGTGGCTCAAAAATCGGGATCAGCCCCATCAGATTTGAAATTAAAATGAAGAAGGTGAGTGGCAGCAGGAACGAGAGATACTTCAAGCCATAGGCACCTATTCCCTGTTCCAGCATGCTGCGAACCTGTAACACCACCACTTCAACCATTTGCTGCCCGGCGCCTGGTTTATCAACCGATGGCTTCCCAATCAAAAGCTTGAGTCCAACGATGCAAATCAACGCCGAAATCAGGGCGTGAATGATGTTGGGTGGGAGCTGTTCCGGGGTTAAGTGGAGGGCGTGATAAATCTGTTCAGCAAACCAGGGTTGATGTGCGTGTCCCCCGGCGCTTTCACCATGTTCAGCCGCTGTTTCAGCGGCCCCAGATAAAAAGAAGAAAAATGACAAAAGCGAGTACATAGTGCGTGTGTCCTTACTGTGGACTGGTGGTTTGGGTTAATCCAACCCGTTGATTGCCACCCAAATTGCCTGATAGGCCCCTTCGAGCATCACGGCAATTGGAAAAGCAAATAGCCCAATCAGAATTCCCAGCATCGAGAAATAAAAGAGCTTAGACGCCACAACCATCACCACCCCAATGACAACCCAGCGAGATAAAAATTTCGACATTTGTCTGGCAGAAGGTTTGTCTTTTGTCGTGGCCAGAATGTGCCGGAGACTGGCTGACATCCAGCGATAATTGAGATAAGACAAACCGCATCCAAGCAGAATGCTCAGGGCCAGGAGAGTGCCGCCTTTCCACACTCCAATCACAATCAATATCAGTGAAACGAGTGGAATATGACGCTCCAGTCGTCGTTGCACTGCTATTGGATCGGTTGCAGGTGAATCTTGCGGGATCGGGTTGGGTGATTCAGGTTCTGACACAAGTGAAAATTGAAAAGGGGGACTCTACCCGGAATAGGGTCATTTGTAAATCTTATTTATCCTGACCAAAACGTTTCCAAAGGACATAGAGCTCGTTGCCGAGCGCCACCAAACCAATCAGGCTGAAAATGATCAGAAAGAGCGGCGACTTCCCAAACCGATAGTCAAGATAAATCCCAAGCCCCACCAGTGCCGCCAGTGTGGTTGGAATGGATAAGGCAATTCCCATAGAGAGGATTGCCTGCTGCCACGAAACACCACCTGAGTTGTGATCATTTGGATCGGTTGGGGAAGGCATAATGTTAGGGCCTGGGCTTGGTTTCGAAAACCTGGAACCCGGACTTACTCACCTGGCCCAGATGGAACTTCGGGGCTGGTGTAAATATAAGCCCACCAGATAAAAAGGGCTTGAACCGGTAATCGAACCCAAAGTGCCCAAATCGGGACGTTCATGCCACCGCCACGAGCCATCAAATGGTGGATATTCGCCGGGAAAACAGCAATCAGGAGTAAGATCACTCCCCAGGCAGCCCATCGTCGAAGGGGAGGAATACACAGGGCAATGCCTAATAAAATTTCGGCAACCCCGCTCAGATAGATCAACTCCAGATGGAATGGTAAGTAGGGTGGCATCAACTTCATATAAAAGCCAGGGTTTAGAAAGTGATTGATTCCCGCCACCGTGTAGAAAACGGCCATTAAATAAAGGCCAGCTTGTTTGATCATGAAGGTTCCCTCTTCAGTGCCATTATCGTTTCATATCAATTCTGCATCAGAAAACAATAATTCTACAGCTTGTTTTGATAGAAAAACCCTTATTTTTTCAAGGGTTAGCTTAAATCTTCTAAATTGGCCAGATATAACCTTTCAGCCGGTGACGGATTGTGACCAGAAGCCACGCAGGACATTGATTGTTCATTCGCAGTTTCAATGATAGAAATAGCCCTTGTGCCAGTTTCACGCCTGAGCCCAAACTCGATTTGTTCCTACTTTTTTTCGAAGAAATCTTTTGATCTCTCAACCCTGACATGTGACTCACCGTGCAAGGCTTCCGCTGCTGGTGGTCCGCAGTTAACCTATGGAACCAGAAATACTTATGAACATTCAGTTACACCTCAAAGACCTGCAAACTGTTTCTGCTGATGTTTTGATTTTCCCTGTTTTTGCCGGAGAAACGGCTGAGAATGAAGGCTTGACCGCACTCAATGATGCCACAACTGGCGCTGTCACCGATGCTATCAGCCGAGGCGAACTCAAGGGCAAGCCTGGGGAAATTGTGATGCTCCACCAGGCTGGCAACTGTGCCTTCCGCCGACTGATGTTGATTGGCATGGGTGATTCCAAAGACTTCTCCATTCGGCGCTTGCGTCAACGCATCGGTCAGGCAGCCCGAGTTGCAGTTGGAAAAGGCGCCGCTTCGCTGGCGGTGGCTCTTCGTGGAAATCTATCGCCACATGGTGCGGCAGTCGCGGTGGTTGAAGGGGTAATGTTGGGACTGTATGACCCGGCAATTTACCGAAAAAAAGAAACTGATCGAAAGGTCACCTCCTTGACGGTGTGTGTTTCGGCAGATGTAGCCGAAGCTGCCCAGCAAGGACTTGAGGAAGGCCGGATCCTGGCTGAAGCCGCCAATTTTTCACGAAGTCTTTCGGTTGAGCCCGGAAATAAACTCCCACCGCGTGAAATGGCGCACCGGGCCCAGCAAATGTGTGAAACTTATGGGCTGGAATACACTGTGTTTGGACCGGAAAAAATGCAGGAACTCGGCATGGGTGCCTTACTGGGAGTGGCCGTCGGCAGCGATGAACCACCGCGACTCATTATCATGCACTATGTTCCAGAAAACCGAACCAGTGATTCCCGACTGGCACTGGTTGGGAAAGGCATCACCTTTGATACTGGCGGCATCTGCATCAAATCTCGCGACACGATGTGGGAAATGAAATATGACATGTCAGGTGGTGCGGCAGTCATCGGCGCAATGCAAGCGATTGCCCAGCTTAAACCTGGTGTTGAAGTGTACGGGTTGGTGGCGGCGGCGGAAAACATGCCTTCAGGGAAATCTTATCGCCCCGGCGATGTCCTGCACTCCTATGATGGAATGACCATTGAGGTAATTGACACTGATGCCGAAGGCCGACTGGTACTCTCTGATGCGATTGCCTATGCCCGAACACTCGGGGCGACCCACATTGTTGATTTGGCAACCCTGACCGGCGCCGTATTGGTGGCACTTGGCGTGGAACGCGCCGGACTGATGGGATCCGATACAGGTCTCGTTGAAGCCGTCAAACACGCCAGCAAACTGGCTGGTGAAAAGCTGTGGGAATTGCCACTGGATGAAGAATATCGCGAGCAAATCAAGAGCGATATTGCAGACATCAAAAATCTGGGTGGTCGTTTTGCTGGAACCATTACGGCTGGCTATTTCTTGCGGGAATTTGCTCACGACACTCCCTGGGTGCATCTTGATATTGCAGGAACTGCCTGGCTGGAAGACGAAGCCCCGGATATGGCCAAAGGGCCAACTGGATTTGGAGTCAAGACCATTACCTATCTGGCAAAATCAATGGCTGGGTAACACCACAAATGAAGAATGAAGAATGAAGAAGTTTTTAGTTCCTGGTTCTTGAAAGGTATTGATTCCTAAGAACTAAGCACCAGTCACCAGCTTTCTTCATTCTCAATTCTTCATTCTTCATTCTCCCAGGCCATTTTCACATTCATAAGAGAAAGAATTTATGTCACGTACTGCTCTCAAATTTTTCTGGATTGTGCTCTGTTTTTTTGGAATGAGCACGGTGGCGCAGGCCCAAGACTTTGAGGTTCTTCGGTATGATGTTACGGCCTCACTCCAACCTGCCGCCAATGCCGTGGAAGTCAAAGCAACACTAAGTCTGGTCAACCAAACCACTCAGGGTCTATCAGCGACGGAGTTGATCCTTCGGATTAACAAAGATGCCAGGGTCACGACTCTTCTTCTGAATGGAGCCACCGCCGAATTCAATCAAAAGGACGACCCGCGCCTGACTGGCGTCAGTACGGTAAGTACTCAACTCACCAGATCAATTCCTCCGAATGGAAAACTTGAAGCCGTCGTGCAGTACACCTTAACCGTGAAAGAGAGCAACCAGTATTCCGCGATTACACCCGGAGACTGCTTGTTACTGCCAGAAAGCTACTGGGTGCCAGTGGTCCATACGCCGTTCACCATACATGGTGCAGATACAGCACCTTATACATTGACCGTGACGCTGGCAGGTGACGGAGAAGTTTTGTCTGAGGGTGAAGGCAAGGGCGACGGAAAAACCATGACATTCACCCAAACCCTGAACAGCCAACCCTGGCTCATGGTTGGCGACCTTGGAAAACCTGTTACCCGAAGTATTACCCCAGCCGGAAGCAGTCCAATTACGATTGCGGTGGTTTCCCAGGTTGGATCGGCGGGCACAACCGGACAGATTGAACGTGTGTTGGACGAAATGGAAAAAATCGTCAGTTTTTATGTTCAAACCTTGGGCCCATCGCCAGCCAATCAATTTGTGGTGGCATCAAACTTTCGGGAAACCACTTATATCTCGCCAGGGGCGATCCTGGTTGGCAACGCGGTTTTCCGTCGTGATACGGTGGAAGCTGAAACTATCGAGTTTTTAAGCCGTGCGGTTGCACGGGCCTGGATTGGCGGAAAAACCCGACTCCGAGGGCGAGGATTGGGGATTGTTCAGGATGCACTCCCCAGTTTTCTTTCAGGGCTTTACTTTGAAACCAGATTTGGTGCCGATGCTGGCCGGCAATTCTGGGCCCGTCGAGTACGCAGCTATGCACCGCTGGCCTTAGCTCGAACTGATGCCATGCTCCTGGCACAGGTTCCGCTTGATTCAGATTATTTCACCAGCATTCTCAACAAAGGGGCTCTGGTTTTCCGCCTGATTGACTGGCAGTTTGGCAAAAATACAGTTTTAACGGCTGCCAAAACGCTTCTGTCTGCCAATAGCCCTGACCCACTGACCGTTGAAGCACTCCGGGCAACCCTCATTGGCCCAGACAAAACTGCGAATCAACCATTACAGCGATTTTTGAAGCAATGGTGGGATGAGATTGTCGAACCCGACTTGATCATTGGCCTTCCCAAAAAAAATGAGACCGGAACTGCCTGGACCTGTGCACTCCGCAATTTGGGCACTGGAGATGTAAAAGTTCCAATCGTTGCCCAAACAGATAAAGGTGGGATTTTAACGGTAACCGCGACACTTCCGTCAAAAGGGCTAGGATCGGTCGAATTTCAGACCACGGATGAAGTTGTTCGAGTTGAAATTGATCCCGAAAAACTCTACCCACAAACCAAATATGAATTAGACCCCAATTCGTCGCAATTCAACAACGATAGCCGGCCACCACGCACATATGCCTTTTCACTCTTTTTAGAGGCCAACCAGCTCTTTGAACAAAAAGAATTTCAGAAAGCCGAGGCCAGGTTACAGCAAACTGTGGCCCAAGAGCCGGATTATGCTTCAGCCCAAATGTTACTTGCCCGGACCGAACTGGCACTTGGAAAAACTGATGCCGCCCAGGCCACGCTTCAAAAAGCGCTGGCCGTGAAGCCGATGGCCCTCTATGTCACAGGGTGGAGTGCGGTTGTACAAGGTGAACAGGCCATGATCCGAAAAGATTATAAAGCGGCAGTTGAAGCCTATCGCCGGGCAGATGCTGCCAATGCCGAACTGGCCTGTACCCTGGCGGCTCGGAAGGGCTTGTTGGAAAGTGAAACCCAGCTCCAGCAAATCAGTACTCCAGATGATTCCGTCAAGGCTTTTTTCAGCCAGCTTGAAAAAGCGGTTCAAAGCAAAACGGCAGCGACCATTGAAGCACTCGTCATCAAACCAGAATTGCCCAAGTTTGTGAAAGGATTGGTCCTGACGAAACCAGATGTCTGGAAAACAGAGGTGTTGCGGGCAAGTCAGCTTGATTCCCAACACGTTGCCGTTGACGTTAATCTTGAAGCTCTCACAACCGATTTGATCACTGGTGAAAAGAAGGATCAGAAAGGGAGTGCGGTCTTTATCCTTCGGAAGACCCAGAATGGGTGGGTGCTGGCACGAATTGATTTGTTTACAGTAAAGTGACTTTAGTCAGTAGTCAGTAGTCAGTAGTCAGTAGTCAGTAGTTGAGTGTTAGAAACCGATGATTTTTGTCAAGTGTGTTTGGTGCTATGTCTATGGTTTATGAATAGTTTCTTTATAGCAAACAGCTTTCTTTAAGGCTTTGAACTTATCTGCTGACGACTGACTCATCACCTACTGACAACTAACCATTACTTCTTCTTTGGCTTTGCAGGTCGGATTTCAACCGCACTTGGCAGGCTGCGTGGATGGTGGTGTAGCAAGTCAATGACCACCTGGGCAATGTCTTCTGGTGCCAACTTCCAATCATCATCGGGGGACGGCACATGACCATTAAAATAGGTGGTCACACTTCCAGGCATAATGTAACTGACTTTGATATTGTCATATCGAACCTCTTGAAACAGAACTTCGCTTAATCCATTCAAGCCAAATTTTGAAGCATTGTAGGCCCCACCTTGGGGAAAAGCATTTTTTCCAGCCAGACTACTAATGTTGAAAATGTACCCGCCACCACTTGTCCTCAGGTGAGGAATGGCAGCATGACAGGCATAGAAAACCCCATTCAGATTCGTTTCAATCACTTCGCGCCAGGTGTCCGGTGACATTGCCTCCACCGTGGCAAACCGCCCAACGCCGGCGTTGTTGACCAGCACATCCAACCGACCAAAGGTTTCAATTGCGTGACGGATAAGCGATTCAACTTGCCCATAATCACGCATATCGCAAGACTTCCCGCTGACTTTCCGATTCGGCAACCTGCTTAATTCAGTGACCGTTGTGTCAACCTCAGCCGCATTACGGGCACTAACGACCACAGCGTATCCATCATTGAGCAAATATTCGGCTACCGCTCGACCAATGCCTTTGGTGCTCCCGGTCACAACAGCAACTTTTTGAGACATATCTCCTGCTCCCTTAAAAAGAATCATCCTAAAAGCGAATCGGGCGGTTACCCGCCCGATTCAGTCAAAATTTGTCTGGATTCAAGCCATGATCACTTTTGAGCTGATACAACTTGAACCTGACTGGTTGAATTTTCTTCCGTGCCGCCCCAGCCTAATACGCCGAGGGCGCCATCATTGCCGACTGTCAGTTTCATGCCAGCCACACTGATTGGATGGGCTGATGTCAGACTGCCATCGGTGGTGTATTCAAGAATGCTGCCCAGTGCCGAAAGAACATAGATTGTGTTTCCATCGGGTGAGAGATGCGCATCCTGAATGTTGTCATCTGAACCAAGCGTATTGACCTGACTGAACTTCGCATCGGTGTCAACACCAAACATTGCGATATGCCCTGGACGGACCAAATGTCCAGGACGAACTAAGTGACCAGGACGGACCAGCATAGCCTTTCGAGTTATCTGGTTAAATTGAAGCTGGATACCTTGATCATTGGCCTCAGCCGGATCAAGAGTCAGATCATCAATGGTAATCCAGGAAATCGGAAGCCCGTCGGTTTGGGTATCCATCCGATAGACATAGACCCGTCCTGATGAACTCGAACCAACCATAAACTGGCTTCCATAAAGGTCAAATGCCACCTTTGTATTTTGGCCAAGCACATCACCAGACAACAGTTCGATAAAGGCAACCTGGTTTCCCGAATAAGGGCGAATCACGCCAACCTCATCTAAACGCAGAGGAGAAATGAGATAGCGATTCTCTGAGACACCAAAGGCAACAAGTGATCCAAAGGATGGATCAATGTCGAAACCAATGAGTTGCTTACTCGGAAACTCTTCGCGGGTAAACACCTGTCTACGGTCAACCAGGCGCTGATTTTCGGCAAGGCCTTCATCAGTTGAGTAGGAAAGTAACGCTGTGCCATTTGAGGCAATCAGGTATTTTCCATTGCCTGAGAACAAAACCGTATCCAACCCAATTGGTGAGGGAGTTGAGTCGTTGGGGTCAAAACTTGGAAGTGCAACCGTAAACTGGGGTTCAAGGGTGCTTCCATTGAGTTTGTACACACTGATTGAAGCCTGTTGCAGGACCCCCTGGCTTTCAGGTGAACCTTCAACCCGGTTGCCAGCGTGGCGAACTGCCACCAGCCCGGAGGAAGGATGAACCGTGACGGAGGTTGGAAAATATCCGGCCAGCTTTTGATCTAAAATTTGACCGGTTTGGGCATCGAAAACATAGACTGCTCGTCCTGTCAAAGGGTCAGAGCTTTGAGCAATTGGCAAGTGTGGTGCAACAACACCATACTTTCCATCGCTACTAAATGCGAAATTGTTATCAGAGGTAACTTGACCTGGAAGATTGACGATTGAACCAGCATTGACTGGCACGCTCTCCGCCGCCACCTGCCTGACTGGAGCAACCCAGAGCATACAGATGAGACTGAAGAGCAACGTCGTCCCCCAGATGAAGTGCCTCGTTTTGGTTGTGAAGACTTTCATACAGTTTCCTACCTACCCAGATTTTGGGCCAATCTGGAGCAGCACGTCAGTTTGCGCTTGACTGCACAAGACTGTGGGCGGTTGATGTCTCCCCAGTTTTTGCGATATGACCGGGTCGGGCAATATGACCCGGCCGGGCAATATGGCCAGGGCGGGCAATGCGTGTTGTTGGCGTGTTGTCGAATGACTGGTGATGCTGCGCAACAACTCCCACAGATCCAATTAAAAATGCAATCAACAGAAAATTCTCAGAAGCAAAATTCAACATGTGGTTTCTCTCTGTGTGGAAAGTGTTTTCAACAAAGTTGTTCGAAAACAAATGCAACCTGGTAAAAACTTTCCTTCATTTTGCCAGAAGTTAAGGGACTTTTTATGGAATGAATTCAATGCGAACCAGATCTAAACGTTCTGACCAGGCGGTTCAGACGAAACGATGCGCTCTCTCTTGATCCCCAAACCACTGCGAGGCTTTGTAGGGCTATCCAAAAGATTCAAGAAAATTCAAGTGGGTGAAATTTCTTCAAAACACGGTGAGATATACATCAGCATACTCACAATCGTGTACATCTTTGGATATCCGGTAAGATTATCAGATAACCGGCCTGAGAACCAGCGTGAACCAGTGGTCCACAGGATTCCCTCCCCCAACTGTATTTCCTTCAATCTAAAACCCACTCCCCAATCCCGCTGCGGTTGTTGTGTATACCTTAAAAATAACTGAGCAAGAAATTGTTTCAGAGTAGAAATGAGATGCCTGGAAAGACAGTGACGCAGCCTCTCCTAATAACACTAGACAGTTACCTTGTCAAACGATTTGCCTGGCTTTTGAACCTAGCATATTGCGTGCCACTCTTTACTCAAAGGCCAGAATGGCGAAATGATTTAAGAATCGCAAATCAAGCTATTTATCGCTGGCTTTTTTCGAAGATCGGGAACCTTTGTTGGGGCGCTTCGTCCCAAACGGGCGACATTTCAGTCTCTCAACACCTAAAAATGACGCAGGCGATGAATCGGTGTGGCCTGTGCTTTGCAAAAGCTACCTGGATAAAACAATTTTTTTCCTGAATGAATACATAGTAGTCAGATGCAAGTATTTTCATCTGAGTGCCCCTGTACTTTCCAGAGCCCGGCTGGACTTGGGTAAAGCTGAGTTGACAGGTGATTGACAGATATCATTGCTTCTGGTATTTAAATCAGAACTACCATAGTTAGATACAAACTTCCCATCAGAGTTTAAAGTTAATGTCACAGCCACTCTTTGTCCGCGATTTAACTGATACCGAACGGGCGACGCTCACCGAGTGGCTGGCCTGTGACGATGCGGAGAGAGTACATCGTGCGAAGGTCATTCTTTACTCCGACGCCCGGAAAACAGCCTATGAAATCGGGGAACTGCTGTCTTCTCATCCTGATAATCTCAAAAAGTGGATTCGAGAATTCAATCGTCAGGGGCTTGAAGGAATTATTGTCCGAAAACGAGGTCCCCAGGGAAAATTTAGCGCTGACCAAATTCATCAGGTTTTAGAACTGTATCGGCAGCCACCCCGCCGCTTAGGCTATAACTTTGACTACTGGACACCGCAGAAACTGGCAAACATTGTGATGGAGCGTGGGATTGTCCCGGCCATCAGTCACGTCACGATGCGCCAAATCTTGCGCGAGGCTGAGGGTGAGGAATCAGACGCATCCGGGGCAGAAATTTTACCGTTTGTTTCCAAAACCGACCCCTTCAGCAACAAATCAACCGTCACCAGCAGTTCATCTGCAACCACTGAACTCGCCCGAGAGAGTTTTGCCTTTGTTACATCTCCTGAACCATTAACTGACCAGCCACTGACTCCAGGGTTCCCATCACCCCAGCTCGTTGAACCGTCAGTTCAGCCTGGAGCCAATTTTGAAGCTGCCTTTCAACAGAGTCAGGCACTCATGCGGCGCGGAAATTACGTGGCCGCTGCCGGGATTTTTCGGTCACTGCTGGAACAACGCAAGGATCTTTCGGCTGAGATCGAAGCTAAGATTCGGTGCTGGCTGAGCGAAGCATTGGAAGGCCTGGGACGCTATGAAGAATCGCTCGGGGTGATTGAACGTTATGAAGACCCAATCTGGCGCAATCAACTCAGTGAAAGCGCCTATGCCTGGAGTCGTCTCCGCCTGGGCCTGGCTTATGCTCGAACCGGGGGAAATAAAGCTATTACTCGATTGAAAGAAGCCTTCCGTATCTTTGAAGAACTTGAAGATTTTGAAGGGATCAGCGCTGCTCAATATGGATTAGCATTCAAGTATTGTGAAAATCTCGAATTCAAATTTGCTGATGATCACCTTAATCATGCACTCAAATATCAAAGCCTGATCACAAATCGGCAACTCCTGGCTCATATTTATTTGACCAGTGGCGTCATTAAATTTAATGAGGGATTTTTTGCTGATGCCATGGCGGATTACCAAAAATCATCTCAGATCGCCCAGGAATCTGAAGATCATCGCCTGCGCGGGGCGACCCGCATGAATCTTGGAGTATCAGAATATGAATTTGGGAATTTCAAGACTGCAGCCGAACACTTCAGCGCCGCACTGGAGGAATTTAAACGAGGTGCTCAGGTTGATTTTTTGGTGCGCACCTACTGCAATCTGGCTGATGGGCTGACCCGCCTGGGGCGCTGTGATGAAGCTGATCAGTATCTGGCTGAAGCCATGGAAGTGGCGGAAAAACTCAATAATCTGGAAGAAAAACTGGGAGTTTTAGTCAATCGGGGTGAATTGCGACTCCTTCAGGGGCGACTTGGAGAAGCTGAGGAATTTCTCACCCAGGCACTTGAACTCATGACCGAAAATAACCGCTGGGTCGAATCCTATACCCAGCGTGTGTTAGCTCAGGTGTATCACCTGGATGGTCGGACTGAACAGGCTTTCAAATTGTTGCGCACAACTTTGCAACGCTCGATTGCGACCGCTGATATTCAAAATGTCTACCGGTGCTACCTGTATCTGGTCGAAATGCATTATTCGCAAAAAAGCTATGATCAGGCTGAAGAATATCTTGAACTGGCCAAGGGATATATCAAGGAATCCCAGGACATGACAGCTTCGGGGCATGCCCATAGGCTGGAAGGCCAACTCGCAGCAGATCGGGGGCGACTTGCGGAAGCTGAATCGTTTATTGATTCCAGCATCGCCATTTTCAATCGTCTCGAAGATAAACATAAGCTGGCACTCAGTCACCTGGCCAAAGGGCTGGTCATGGCCCAAAAGGGAGATCTCACTGAGGCACGGCTCCTGATTCAACAAGCCTTTGATGCATTTGCTGAAATTGGTGCCTTGCTTGACCTCGCCCGTGCTAAAGACACCTTGGAAAAATTAGATCAGGGCAAAGTTCACCTGCTTGTTCCCCAAACAGAAGCCCAGATTCAACCAGTCAGCACCTATTCGGGCGTGTCAGATCTCCTTTTAATCATGCGCCTGATGGAAGCCGCGCCGAGCCGTGATTTGCTGTTACAGGAATTAACTTCTATTTTGCTGGCACACTTTGATCTTCAACGGGCGATTGTTTGGGAAGTCCGTGAGGAAAAAATCAAAGCCGTGAGCGGGCTCAAACCCAACGAAACGCCTCCGCCAATTGAACGACTCCTGCGCACAGCACTGAGCGACCGTCGCTCCTTGCCGCCGGGGCAATTGATCCATCTGATCGAAGACCGCCCGGTAGTCCGGACGGTGCTCTGGCTTGAGGCCCGTCCTGGTGGTCGAGGGTTTGACCTGGAGCGCCTTCGTCCCTATTTAAAACAGGCGGAAATGGGACTTGAATATGCCGCCATGCGGTCACAAACCCGACTGGCTCAACCAATTGATACGGCTCATTCACGAACCCACACCAAAGTGCCGGGCTTTATCTACTCCAGCCCGCTCATGGTTCAACTCGTAGACCGGATCCAGCGCATCAACCGGTCTGACGTGCCCGTGCTCATCACCGGTGAATCAGGCACTGGAAAAGAGTTGATTGCCCGGGCGGTTCACGCTGAATCCAAACGGCGTGACAACGTTTTCTTGCCGTTTAACTGCACAACGTCAACCCGCGATATGATTGATAGCCAGTTGTTTGGCTATAAGCGTGGGGCCTTTACCGGTGCCTATTCCAATCACCTTGGAATTATCCGGGCGGCTGAAAACGGCACCTTGTTTTTGGACGAAATCGGTGACCTGGCGCTTGAAGTCCAGCCCAAACTCCTGCGATTTTTGCAGGAAAATGAAATTCAACCACTGGGCGAAACGATGCCGGTTCAGGTGGATGTCCGGGTGATTGCCGCCACCAATGCCGATTTGGAGCAGGCGGTTCAAGAGGGTCGGTTCCGGGAAGACCTCTATTTCCGACTGAACGTAATTCACCTCCACGTACCGCCTTTGCGTGATCGGCGTGATGAAATCCCGATCCTGGCGGCCCATTACCTGGAGCAATGCACCACCCGCGAACGCAAGAAAAATATCACCTTTTCGCGTGATGCCCTGCACGCTCTCTCCGACTATTACTGGCCGGGGAATGTTCGCCAGCTCAAGGCTGAAATCCAGCGCGTGGTCGCCTATACCAATGACGGGGAAATGATTATGTCGCCCGATTTATCATCGGAAATTACCACTCCACGGTTTCACCCAGCCCGGAGTGGTGCCGGCAGCCCGCGCCCAACCGAATCCGAAGCCACGTCATACCACAACCTGCCTCGATTTTCGTCAACCACTCCTCCGCCATCGGGTGGGGGATATGGAGGAACACCACCCCCAGCCCTTCCGCACTATTACGAAGTTGAGTCTCAACCGCTGGCTGCTGCTGCAGGGGCCGGAGCTTTCGCCAGTCCAGGAAACGACCCAGGACCAAATAATCGCACATTACGTGACGTGACAGACGAGCTTGAGCGGCGATTGATTCTGGAAAAGTTAGCGCAGACTGGAAACAATGTTTCACGTACCGCTCGCGAACTGGGCCTGTCCCGACGCGGCCTCAAACTCAAAATGGAGCAACTGGGAATCGACACCTCTCGGATAGCGATTTAAGGCAGAATGAAGAAAGTAGTTAGTGGTTAGTGGTTAGTGGTTAGTGGTTAGTGGTAGAAATCAATACCTTCGAAGAAGAATCAGGCACTAAGTACAAGTCCCCATAAATAGGGATGGAACTTCGGTGATTCCGAATTGGCTTTCGCCCGGATGGGCGCCGGAAGCTGATTTGATCCCGTTTTTCGTGGAATTTTCGGCTCTTCGCTCACCACTCCTGTTCCAGCGCCCATCCGGGCGCGAACCCGTGATGGCGACTCTTTCCGGTGGCCGCGTGTCCAAAGCGACACTTGCCACCGGCTATTTTCCGGCGCCCATCCGGGCGCAAACCAATTTTCCTCATTGAGTGGTCGAATTTCATCCCCCTTTTATGGGGATTTGTACTTAGTTCTTCTTCGAAGGTATTGATTTCTAACCACTAATCACTAACTACTAACTACTAACTAGAGCGTGTCGCAGAACGGATCTTTGGAAAGAAAAGAAAACAGGGATAAGAGACTTGAAAAAGAAAGACGGTATAGGGTTTCCTAAGGAAATATGAAAAACCGAGAGGAAACCC
>JACQXX010000017.1:0-102586 GCA_016208495.1 Acidobacteriota bacterium
ATGAGTTGACTGATCCCACTCAAGATGAAGACTGGGGAACTGGCGGGTACCACTCAACGTGGAGTATCTGGCCCTGAACCCTGAACCCTGAACCCTGAACCCTGAACCCTGGTGGTATGATATTTCCATCCGACTCCCTAACCACTAACCACCTCTTTATTCGGTTCAGGCTCGGCGAATTGAAACATCCGCCGGTAAATGTAAGCCGGTTTCATCAACCTTAGCCAGAAGCCGGTCAATCACCTGAAACACATCAACCTGATCGAACCGTGCTTTGTAATTTAAGATAAGGCGATGATTGAGAACGGCTGAAACTACCTGACGAACATCTTCAAAACCAACCGTGGGCCGTCCATTGAGGAGTGCGACGGCACGGGCGGCTTCGGCAATCGCAATTGCGGCACGCGGTGAGGCGCCATAGGCCACATAATTCTGGACTTCTTCGGGTGCTTCTTCGCCTTTGGGGTGTGTTGCCGCGACCAGTCGGGAAATATAACGCGACACCGGTCGCGGCAGAAAAATATGTTCCAGCACCGAAAAAATCTGTTTGAGTTCAAGTTCTGACAGGGCCCAGGTTGGAACCGGAGGCGAACCCCGACGACGGGTGGAGATGATGCGATCAATGGATTCGACATCCACCTGAGAAACCATCAGCTTGAACATAAACCGGTCAAGCTGGGCTTCAGGCAGTGGATAAGTTCCTTCGAGTTCAATTGGGTTTTGTGAGGCGAGGACAAAAAACGGGTCTGGGAGCGCGCGGGTGTTGCCCAGCAGTGTGACCGCTTGTTCTTGCATGGCTTCCAGGAGTGCTGATTGCGTTTTAGGCGAGGCGCGGTTGATTTCGTCAGCCAGTAGAATATTGGTAAAAATTGGGCCTTGATGAAACACCATATCCCGTGTTCCATCCGCCGCATCCTGCAAAATATGCGATCCTAAAATATCACCTGGCATCAGGTCCGGCGTGAATTGCACCCGCTTGAAATTGAGATTGAGTAACTGGCCAAGCGCTTTGACCAGCGCGGTTTTTCCAACACCCGGAAGCCCTTCGAGCAAAATATGCCCCCGGCTGAAAATGCCGACCAGAACCAGGCGATGCAATTCGGTCCGGCCCAGCAAGATTTGATCGAGTTCGGAAAGAACTTTCTCCGCCAGTTTGACGGCTGGCGCCAATTCATCAGGTTGTAAGAGTGTAAAGGACATAGGTTCAGGGTTCGGGGTTCGGGGTTCAGGATGAAAACCAGGGTTCGGGGTTCGGGGTTCAGGGTTCAGGATAAAAACCAGGAGTCAGGGTTTAGAAGTTTCGTCCTTTTGGTCTTTTGTGTCCCTTGTGTCCTTTTTGTCCTTTCTAAACCCCGAACCCCGAACCCTGAACCCTCCTTGAGACTACTCGTTTTTGCGCTCGAAATAGCGTTTGACCGCGCCTTTGTGGCGGGGAAGGATCTTTTGGGTGTTGGCTGAGGCATTGCCGGCATTTGAACCAGCCAGGGCGCCGCCGGTTTGTGGGCCAGCATTTTCGATTTTGGGTTCGCTGACGCTCAGACCAATCATCTGGCTGTCTTCCGGGTTGAGCGAATTGGACGGCAGCGTTTGTTCTTTAAATTTCGCACCGTCTTCGTTGGTGCCTTCGGTCCAGGACATCGGGGCATCACCGCGTCCACGCGATGTTCCACCGCGTCCCCACTCCTTCATTGATTCCTTGACCGATTTCCCTGAGCCGTTACCTTTCCCTTCGCCTTTATTTTTCTCCAAAAAGTCCTTTAACCCCTGACTGTTGCACTGGCCGGCTTTTTCACATTGGGAAAGGGTTTTCTGGTCAATCAGACCTGACTCTTTCAATTTTTTAAGCTGGTCAGCCAGACTTTGCTTGCTGTTTTTCAATGCTTTCGCGAGTTCTTTGAGTTCTTCCGGGGTAAGTTTGCCTGAGTCGAGGGCTTTTTTCAGGTTCTGGGAAAGTTGTTGGTTGAGCGCCTGTGATTCCGGGGCGTTTTCCCCAAGCGATTCCTTTGCCATTTCGGCCAGTTCTTCAGTGGCTTCAGCCAGCAGTTGATCATCCATCTGGCTGCCTTCCTTGGAGAGCGTTTCAGCCAGTGCTTCCTGCTGTGAAAGTCGCTCGGTTGCCTGAACATCTTTTTCGGCGGCTTCCTGGGCCGTCTTTTTCAGATTTTCATCCAGGTGGTCAATGGCTTCGAGGGTTTTCGCCGGGTCGTCACCTTTGGCTTCCTGCTGGATCTTGGAAAGTTGTTCTTCGAGAGCCTCGGCTTTGGGTTCGTCAATCAGCTTTTCTTCTTTCAAGGTTTCAATTTGTTCATTGAGTTGAGAGACCTCTTTTCCAACGTCGAGCGACTGATTCATCCCCAGCACGGTTGAAGAAATCGGCACCAAAAAACTTGCGGCCAGAAAGACCAGTCCAATTCCACACATGGAAAGGACGCGCTGACCTTCCCAGGCAACCTGGGGCAAAGTCAGGCGGGGAACATACCCGTCCCAGCCTTCAAGTTTGGTTTCGTGCGAGGCCATCAGCAATCCGCCGCAGGCGCTTTCGCGGTCAAGCACTGCCCGGAGCTTTTCAATCGGAGGGATTTGCTTTCGGGCCGCCACTACGGCGGCAATCAGTACGGGAATCACCCCAAGCAGCCCCCAGGCCAGCCAGGTGCGTGGCAGGTGTGACGCCGCCACCCGAATCGCCAGCACCAGAATCCCATATCCAAAAGTCCAGATGGTCAAAAAGAGCAGGGCATATTTCAGGAAGAGAACTCGCGCAAGTTGATGCCCAAAACTGGTCAGTTCGTGCTCATAGACAGAAGGAAACAGCGAACGCTTTGGCAAAGGAGTGACAGGCATTACAGACGACCTTTCTTGAAGAACGTGGGCTGAAGACTCGCAAGCTCAAAAAACCAGGGCTGAGGGCTTGGGGCAGAAAGACTCGCAAGCTCGGGGCTGAAGAAAACGGGTTCAATACCCTGAGCCCGAAGTCTTCAGCCTGAAGTCTTCAGCCCGAAGTTTTCAGTCCCAGGCCCTCATGATTGGAATTGTTGCCGCATGCTGCGGTGAGCCGCAAAAAATAGCAACACTTTTCAACTCACAAAATTGACTGTTATGGGGTTAAGCTGCAGGTTGAACACTCGTTCGTTTTTCGGTAACACGGGTGTAAGAGTGTTGTAACCACTCTCCATAAGATACAGCTTCCGGTCTTGTTTCACTTTCAATTGCCCTCTATTGACACATCAGAACTCATTTTGTTCCAGCTTTTCACTCAAGGAGTTGTTTTATCTCTAGGACAAATTTAACTGGCTACTTCAATCAATCCAGGGATTTACAGTAACAGGTTGCACCGCTTGGGGCAGTATGTTAAAAGAGGCGGTTCGTCAAGGGATGTATTGAACCTCAAACTCTTTCCTACATCTCCACCTTCTATTTTCACCAACTTATTTCATTTCTTCAGGTTTCGAGAACCAACCCGACTTCGCTTCAAGGGGGCTGTACTCCTTCAGCACAGCACTCGCGAGGCCAATGTTCCCTTCATTGGCTTGACAGGGTGCTTGTGGTTCGGGGCTTGGACTTTCACGGTTTAACGGGGGAATTATGCACGTTTTCAAATCGCCATATCGTCGGATATGGTCGCCAGTATTAATGTTTTTGGTATTGATGGGGCTGTATATATCGCCAAAGACCGTGTTTCAGCCCAGACTTGTAAAAGCAGCAACAACACCGGTTTTCATCAATGAAATTCACTATGACAACACTGGGACGGATGCTGGAGAAGCAATAGAAGTCGCCGGACCCGCCGGAACCGATCTGACCGGATGGACCATTGTGCTGTACAACGGCTCAGGTGGAGTGACTTACGACACCGGGAGAAGCAATAGAAGTCGCCGGACCCGCCGGAACCGATCTGACCGGATGGACCATTGTGCTGTACAACGGCTCAGGTGGAGTGACTTACGACACCGATGCTTTGACCGGAATGATTCCCAATCAGTCAAATGGCTTTGGAACGATTAGTTTATCTTATCCAACAAACGGGATTCAGAATGGACCACCTGATGGAATTGCATTGGTGAATCCATCAAGTGTGGTGGTGCAGTTCTTGAGTTATGAAGGATCTTTCACTGCAACCAACGGTCCAGCCAATGGCATGACCAGCGTGGATATTGGCGTGAGCGAAAATGGGTCAGAAGCAGTAGGGATGTCGCTTCAGTTAATGGGCACTGGGGTGTGCTACGAGAGCTTTACCTGGGTCAGCCCGGCGACAGCGACACCTGGCGCCGTAAACAACAGTCAGACATTCGGGTGCGGTGCAGTGAATGCGCCAATTGTGCCCACTTGCCCAACCACTGTTTCGGCTGATTTCGGGGTTGGCACGACGGCGATGGTAAGTGCCACCGACTCAGACAGTATTGTGAATGGTGCTTCGATTACAAGTACACCTGTTCCAGGAATTACACTGGGCAGCATTGTTGCTGCGGGTACAGATGGCGGCACCTTAACTGCCGTTTTGACGGTTTCAGCCGCGACTGCCGCTGGAACTTACCCGGTAACCATCACTTACACCAACAATGAATCCCAAATGGCAACCTGTAATATCACGGTTACAGTTGTCCAGGTGATTCCAATCCACATGATTCAGGGTCCAGGGAATACATCACCGCTGACAGGTTCGGTGACGACTGAAGGCATTGTGACTGCGATCCGCTTTAACAATGGCTTTTTCCTTCAGACCGAAGACGCTTTCATTGACGCAGATCCCGATACATCGCAAGGGATATTTGTCTTTACCAATACGGCCCCGCCGGGAACCGCTGCCGTTGGGAATAAAGTTCGGGTCACTGGAACGGTGACTGAATTTACCCCATCGGCTGACCCATTCCAGCTTTCGGTGACTCAGTTGACCAGCCCGATGGTGATGCAGCTTTCCACTGGAAACCCACTGCCAACCCCGATTGCCATTTCGTCAATCAATGGGGCGGGTCCAGTTGATCAACTGGAAAAATATGAAAGCATGCGGGTTACATTCGCATCACTGAAAGTGTGTGCTCCAACCGCCGGGTTTTTGACTGAGTCAAATGCGACTTCGTCAACGGTGGGTTCAAGCAATACGGGCGTGTTTGCGGCTGTGATCAACGATGGGACACCACGTCCATTCCGTGAACCGGGGATCGAAGACCCAGAGCCAGCCCCACCTGGATTTACCATTCCGCCGCTTCCACGCTGGGACGGTAATCAGGAACGGATTCGGGTGGATAGTGAAGGTCAGATGGGCGCCTTGCCGCCAATCGAAGTCTGCACCGGTGCCATCGTTTCAAACCTGACCGGGCCGCTCTATTACGACTTCCGGGCATATACCCTGTTGCCTGATCCTGGTGCCCGCACCATTACCAACAATGATTGTGCGGCGATTCCAGTTCCAATTCCAGGTCCAAACGAATTGACGATTGGTTCGGCTAATCTGCAACGCTTCTTTAATGACGTGGCGGATGATGAATCTGGTGATCCGACAGGCGAAATTGATGAGCCTGTGCTGACCATGACTGCCTATCAAGGCCGGTTAAACAAACTGTCGTTGATGGTGCGCAATGTGATGAACTCGCCAGACATCATTGGCTTCCAGGAAGTCGAAAACATTGAGGTTCTGACCGACATTGCCAACAAGATCAACAGTGACCTTGACCAGCCTGGGTTGTACTCGGCGTTTCTTGAAGAAGGAAATGACGTTGGCGGCATTGACGTCGGGTTTTTGGTCAACAAATCCAAGATTGAAATTTTGAATGTGACCCAGGAAGGACTGGACGAAGTTCTGGTCAATCCTGATACCACAACGGATCCGTTAAATGACCGTCCATCACTGGTGCTGGAAGCTCGTGTAAAAGCGACCAACTATAAAATTACCGTGATCAACAATCACCTGCGCTCCTTGAATGGAATCAACAGCACGGCAGCAGGTCCGAATGGCTGGCCAACAGGTGGTGAACGTGTCCGAGCCAAGCGCAAAGCCCAGGCTGAATATACGGCCAATCTGGTTCAGGCGCGGATTGATGCCAATCCGGGTGAACGCATTATCCTGGTTGGCGATTTTAACGCCTTCCAGTTCAACGATGGATTTGTGGATTCAATTGGAACCATCAAGGGAACGCCGACGCCAGCCTCAATGGTGACCGCCAGCAGCCCGGATCTCGTGAACCCTGATTTGACCAACCTGATTGATTTTGAAGATCCGGCGGAACGCTATTCCTTTGTCTTTGGCGGCCACGCTCAGACACTCGACCACGCGCTGGTAACGCCAAATCTCCTTGATGATTTTGTCCGCATCAACCATGGCCGGAACAATTCGGATTTCCCAGAAGGTCCAACCTTCCGAAACGATTTCAACCGGTCAGAACGGCTGTCAGACCACGATCCGCTCGTGGTGGCCTTTGACGCTTCAAGCGTTCAAAACGCGCTGCTGTATGTGGCCGATACCTCTAACAACCGCATCCAGAAATTTGATGGAACGACCTGGTCGGTGGTTGGAACCGGAGGCACCGGTTCCCTCATTGGTCAGTTCCGCCTGCCCGAGGCCGTTGCCGCCAGTCCAGACGGCCAGGCGCTCTATGTGGCCGATACTGGAAACAACCGGATTCAATATTCGCTGGATGGTGGTGTGACCTGGATGCTTTTTGCCGGGTTCGGTACTTCGTTGAATCAGGTGAAAGGTCCACAAGGTCTGGTTTTAGACACACTGGGGAACCTGTATGTGTCGGATACTCTGAACAACCGCATTTTGCGCTTTAACGGTGGTGTTCCAGGAACAGGTGTTCCGTTAACCGCGACCAATTTTGTCAGCAGCCCCCGTGGCCTGGCGATTGACAAAGATTTCAACCTCTTTGTCACTGATCACAACAACAGCCGGATTCTCAAGCTCACCGGTGCCGATGCGACTCCGACCGTTTCGACTTTGGCTTCGGTTGGGTCAGGGTTGAGTCAGGTTCGCAATCCGGAAGGTGTGGCGCTGGACGATGCCGGAAACGTGTTTGTGGCCGATAAGGGCAACAACCGGATCCTGCAATTTGTCGGCGGCGTTCCAGGACCAGCCCTGGTCATGGCCTCAATTGGCTCTTCCCTGGGTCAGGTTCGAGCACCGGAAGGTGTGACGATTGCCGGGTTCAATGGTGGGCCACTCAATGGCATCGCCCTGGTTGTCAGCGACACTGCCAACAACCGCATCGTGGCAACCGTGGATGGTGTCACCTGGGCGAAGGTTGGCGACCCATTTGGCGGCGTTGGAACCCAGATTGGGCTCTTCCGGTCACCAAGCAAGATTAAGTAATATCAGTTTGTAGTCAGTAGTTAGTAGTCAGTAGTTCACTAACTCGATTTGATTGAATTATTTGACTATTTTCTAATCTGAAGGCTCCATTGCAAATTGGTATGATTTTCCGATTAGCCCCCAGGCAAAAGCAGGTGGTTGAGCTTCGGCTCACCACCTGTTTTCTTTTTGGGAGGGACTACAGTTTTGGATGAGAAAAAAGGACGAAAAGGACAAAAGGGATGGAAAGGACGAAAACAGAGCAAACCTTCGAAAACCCCGAACCCCGAACCCCGAACCCCGAACCCCGAACCCCGAACCCCGAACCCCGAACCCCGAACCCCGAACCCCGAACCCCGAACCCCGAACCCTGAACCCTAATTTTTCCGTTGCCCGGCTAAATTTGCCCATTCGCCTGATTGGATGAACGAGGCCCAGTAGTAAGGGTGTCTTCGTTTCGGGTCAGTCAGCATTTTGAGTTGTACATTGCGCAGGGCATCGCTCCGACCTTCGCCAGCCTTGAGCCGGGTGTAATATTCGATCATCAACTCCCGCGTACCACGATCCGAAACCGACCACAGACTCATCAATTGGGCTTCACTTCCAGCCAACACCAGCGCCCGCCGCAGGCCATAGACGCCGTCACCGGTTTTGGTTTCTCCGACGGCGGTTTCACAGGCTGACAAAACGACCAGTTTGGTACCCCACAAATCAAGCTGGGCGGCTTCAAGTGCCGTCATGGTGCCATCGCCTTCAGTATTTCCTCCCCGGTTGGCACCGGCAAAAAACAGCCATGACCGCAGGAGCGGGTTTTCAACTTTGAGTTTTTCCGCATCAAGGGGAGCCTTAGCCGTGGCTTTTCGGGGCAAGGCTTGTGGCTTGTTGTCTAAAAAACGCCCGTGGGTGGCGATATGGAGAATCTCGGGTCGTTGCACATTTTTGAGAGCTTGTTTCGTGGCGTCATCCTGCATTTTGAGATCAGCGTCAGGGAAGAGATTTTTTAAGGACATCGCCTCCATTTTGGTTCCAAAGAGCCGGGAGAGTGGGGCGTATTGCTTGCCCACCAGAATCGGACCCAACCCATCTGAATAATCCGGGTCAGCCATAATGAGTGGCGGTCTCCAGCTTTCAATTTTCACCGTCAGCCGCAACAAATCTCGTCCGCTGGTCAAGTAGGTGAGCCGATAACTTTCAAGCAGGTACGTTCCTTTATCATCCACCAGGGCCGCAAACGGGATGAGACTCAATGCCCCATCCGGCGAAATGAGCAAATGGGTGGCTGCCCCGACCAGTGTTCGGACAGGCTGCATGACCAACCGGTCAAGCGCGTGGGCGACAGGCTTTATGTCGCCTCCAATTTTGGTTTTTGGTTGGCTCAGCGTCTGGCGGAACCGGGTCACAAGCTGGTCAATTGGTTTGGTTTCCCCCAAATCGGCAACATTGATGGTTCCCTGATGATTGAGGGCATAGGCCACATACCGTGGAGTTCCAAACTGTTCGGTCTTGGGGTCATAGGGCTGATACACAGCATATTCAACCAGGACCGCCTCCGGTGGGATCAACTTTTGGACTTCTTCCACGGTGATGGAGACCGTCTGCACTTGAAATTCCTTGCTTCGTTGCCCGATTTCGTTTTCCAGTGCTTCTTTTTGTTCTTCCATCGAGCGCAAGAAAGCCAGATGTTCGTCTGGTTTTTTCTTTTCAGGACCACGGAGCGTCAGAACCGAAATTTGCCCAACCAGGCCGGCGTAGTCATCCAGCAATTTCTGGGTCTGTGGATCTTGCTGGCGGCGCAAGGTTTCAATTTGGGATGTCAGTGCGTCTAGTGCCCGTCCTTTGCGCCGCAACACGACAGTCAATGCAGCCTTGAGGGCATCTGAGTTCTGTGGTGCCGACTGCACATTGAGTGAAAGCGTGATATCGGTATTTTTTGCCGTCTGTTTGAGATAGAGCAACTTTTGGCGCTCGGATCCTGAAACGAGATTTCGGGCCAGATCGCGTTCGCTCACTTCATTGGCGCGTGATTGATACAGCACCGCCTGATTGACATCGTTTTTGATCAGAAACACACCGGCCAGGCTGGTGAAGCTTTGGGCCACATCACGGTGGTCCGATCCCAATGCCTTTTCCCGAATCATCGCCGATTTCACAAAGAGCGACTCCGCCTGGGCAAAATCGCCCTTTTTTTTGTGGAGAATCGCGAGGTTATTGAGGGTGTAGGCCACGGACCGGTGGTCGGCCCCCAATACCTTTTCATAGATTGCCAGCGCTCTGACAAACAAAGGTTCGGCCTGGGTATAGTCACCTTTGGACGTATAGACCATTCCCACATTATTCAGACTGTAAGCAACTTCCGGGTGATCGGCGCCCAGTGCCTTCTCGGAAATGGCCAGTGATCGCTCGTATAGCGGCGCCGCGCGGGCATACTCCTCTTTTTCATTGTACAGTAATGCCAGGCAGTTGAGCGTATGGGCGACATTGGGGTGATCTGCCCCCAATGTTTTCTCAAAAATTGCCAGTGCTCTCCCATAGAGCGGCTCGGCTCGCGTGTAATCACCTTTGAAATAACAGATCAACGCCAAATTGTTGAGACTATAGGCAACATAGGGGTGTTCTGGTCCTAAAGCTTTCTCAAAAATAGCAAGCGACCTCACCAACAGTGGTTCTGCCCGGGCATAGTCACCTTTGGCGCGATACAACTCAGCCAGATTGTGCAGGTTTTGAGCCACAATTGGATGGTTGGCGCCAAAGGCACTCTCAAAAATCGTCAAGGCGCGGACCGATAACGCCTCAGCCCGGACGTAATCGCCTTTATCCAGGTAGATTGTGGCCAGATTATTCAGACTGGTGGCGACATCGGGGTGAGTGGCACCGAGGGCTTTCTCATAAATTGCGACTGCTTTGACCAGCAACGGTTCAGCCCGACCATAATCCCCTTTGTCTTTATAAAGCGTCGCCAGATTATTGAGGCTGTGTGCCACATCCAGATGGTCAGGGCCTAATACAGTTTCTCTCATGGTGAGGGCTTTGATAAACAACGGCTCCGCCTGAGCCAGGTCGCCTTTGAGTTGATAGAGTACGCCTAGATTGCTGAGACTGATGGCAACTTCCGGATGCTCGGCTCCAAAAGTGGCGATATCAGGGGGAGTAGTGCCCATGGCTTTTTCATAAATTGCGACTGCTTTGACCAGCAACGGTTCAGCCCGACCATAGTCCCCTTTGTCTTTATAAAGCTTCGCCAGATTATTGAGGCTTTGTGCCACATCCAGATGGTCAGGGCCTAATACAGTTTCTCTCATAGCGAGGGCTTTGACCAACAATGGCTCCGCCTGAGCCAGGTCGCCTTTGAGTTGATAGAGTACGCCTAAATTGTTAAGACTAACGGCAACTTCCGGGTGCTCGGCTCCAAAAATTGTTTCTCTGATTTTGAGCGACCTCTGGTACAAGGGTTCAGCCTGAGCGTAATCGCCTTTCCCTCGATAGATTTCAGCCAGGAGGCTGAGACTGGTCGCAAAAAGTGGATGCTCAGACCCAAGGAGTTTTTCGCTTTTTTCAACTGCGAGTTGAGCCAGTGGCAGGGCCAGGTCATATTTTCCAGCCTGGCGAAGTTGCTCAACTTGAGCAACGAGAGCTTCAATCTCCTGATCCTGAGCCGCTATCACACCGAGATGACCAGTTGTAGCCTGGTGTTGGGCCTGTACCTGACCCATAGCGTCCTGTATCAGCAGCAGACCAAGAAAAAAAAGACAAACCTGACGACAAAGACAGCTCGGCATACACGAAATGTTCCTTAAGGATTTTTTGAGTCTCTAGTGTGGAGTGAGTGAACGAGGGAAGTATTTCAGCTTTATATTGCAATTCGATGGCGGAGGCAGAGGGGGTGGTTTTCAAACAACGAAAGAAGTTCAGAGTATCGTCTTCAGGCGTGAGGTTAGATGCAGGGATTTGACGGGAAACACGCTTTCCATCAGACGATACTCTGAACCTTTTTCTGAAAGACGACGGTGATTGATGAGACAAAATACTTGTCGTCTTTGCCTTAAACCTGGGTCAGGTGAGAGTTGATAAACAATAGAGCAGGTCTGTAACAGGTGGGAGTCCTGGAACTTTCTTTTCGATTGAAACCGTGTTGAGCAACTGGTCTGGTTCCGGACCTGGATCTTCCTGGTCGGAATATTCCACGGTGGTTCCGGGCGGGGCGATGGGTTTGAGCTTCACCTGAAGTTCAACTGTAATCGGAAGGGTTTCGCCAGAGTAATCAAGCGGGTCGGTCTGATCCGGTGGAATGTTGCCGATGAGGACATCATTCATATAAACCTTGATGGTTGAGACAATGTAGCCCGGATAGTTGCAAGTCAATGTACCTGATGCAGTTGTGTAACTCCCCATTTGTGGAATTGTAAATGTAAATGGGGGAGGGTCGGTATCTTGAATTGGGTGATTCGCCATGAATGTGCTCCGAGTTGTATGGGGTGGGTAACCAAAATGCTCCGCAGTACTTCGCCATATATCCTACCCGTGAGCACGAGTCAATCTTTATAGTAGTTTGTCGTCAGTCGTCAGTCGTCAGTCGTTCGTTAAGTTCATTTTATTGAATTACTTGACTTCTTCCTGGTGTGAGGATTCAATTCCAAAATGGTGTCCTCTGCTTCTTTGGGGTTCTTTGTCTCACTCACGGTTGGCAAGCCATTCCACGGTTTTGGGCCAGACAAGCTTGATGGCACCCGGACCAACTGAAATCCCGTGGTGACCGCCTTTCACACGAAGTTCTTCCTTTTCCTGGCTGCCAACCAGATCCATCACCACGGTTGACGAACTGAGCGGAACGATGTCGTCATGTTCGGCCACCACATTGAGCAAGGGACAGGTCACATTTTTAAGCTTGATGAGTTTTCGGCCAAGCTTCATTTTGTTCTGGCGAAGCAGGTTTTGTTGATAGGTATCTTTGACGAACTTGCGAAATGTCTCGCCTGGAACCGCGACTGCGTCGTTGACCCAGTAGTCAAACGCCTGAAACATTTTGACATATTCTTCATTATGAAGGTTTTCGGCCAGGTGGACATATTTGGTGACGTTCTTGGTGGGTTTGAGCATCATGAACGTGCTTTTCAGAATTTCGACCGGGGCATTGCCATGGCGGTCAATAAATTGGTCCACATCAAAATACTCGGGTTGTGCCCAGGTACTGAGCAGCGAGTCATTATGGAAATCAACCGGTGTCGCCAGCAGGATCAGGTTGTTGAGAAATTGTTGATGGAAAGCGGCATACATCAGCGCCATCGTCCCGCCCATACAGTAGCCAATCATTGAGAGTTGCTCGGCGCCAGAGTGTTGCAGAACCGCTCGCGTGATATTGACCAGATATTTATGGATATGGTCTTCGAGCGTGAGGTCGGAATCGTGGTCGTCGGGCTCACCCCAATCAATCATATAGACGCGAAATCCTTGATTGGCCAGGAACTCGACGTAACTTTTCCCTGGCATCAAATCAAGGATATAATACTTATTGATCAATGAGTTAACGATGAGAATCGGTATCGAATACGTTTTTTTGACTCGCGGCAGGTAGTAGAGGACCCGGAGCTTGTTTTCACGATACACGACTTTCGAGGGAGTTTGGGCAACCTCGGGCGGTTGTGATATCTGAGAGAGCATTTCTGAGAGTTTGAGAAAGTCAAACATAAGGAGGGTTCAGGGTTCAGGGTTCAGGGTTTTTAAACTTTCGTCCTTTTCGTCCTTTTCGTCCTTTATTTCTTTTTTAAACCCCGAACCCTGAACCCCGATTGACCGATTTTTCCATCAGCCAGTCAGCGGTTTTGGGCCAGACCGAGGTTTTAGCGCCGGTTCCCACTGACATCGAAAGATGGCCAAATGGAAAGACGACTTCGTGATACTCATCGCTTCCAACCAGGTCCCCCAGCACGGACGAACATTCGGGCGGCACCACCTGATCTTTGTCACCACAGACATTCAGGATCGGGCAGGTGATATTTTCGAGATTCACTGGTTGACCTTTGAATTTGAGTTTGCCCCGAACCAGACTGTTTCGGTAATAGGTCGCTTTGACAAACTGACGGTAAAATTCACCAGGGATTGCCACACAGTCATTAAACCAGGTTTCAACCGCCAGAAGTGCCCGAAAATGCTCGGGATCAGTGACATACTGCGCAAAGTTGATCCCCAGGGTCAGGTTGCTGATGGGTTTAAGGGTGCGGAAGGAAGCCAGAATCAGTTCGCCAGGAACGTTGCCACAGGTCTCAATCAATCGGTCCAGGTTAAAAGTATCCTGGTTGATCCAGTGGTGAATCACACCAGCCTGCGAAAAATCAACCGGCGTGGCAAACAGCACCAGATTGGCAACCTGGCTTGGATAGAGCGCACTGTACATCAATGACAGCACACCGCCCATCGAATACCCCAAAATACTAACTTGCCTGGAGCCGGAACACTTTTGAACCGCCGCAACACAGTTGGGAATATACCGGCACACAAAATCTTCCAGCGTTAAGGTCCAGTCTTCATCAAGTGGAGTTCCCCAATCAATCGAATAGACATCAAATCCCAGATGGGTGAGGTATTCGATCAGGCTCCGTCCCGGTGTCAAATCGAGCAGGTAATACCGGTTCACCAGTGAATTGACAATGAGAAGCGGGATTCTAAATTCTTTTGGTTTGCGGGGTTGAAAGCGCAATACCCGCAACCGGTCTTCTTCATACACGACCTGATGAGGGGTCGCCGCAATCGGGATTACCGCCCGGTTTGCCTGATTCAATGTCTGAAGCGTTGATTCCAGGAGCGACCTGGTGCCAAACAACTGCTCAGACCAGTGTCGGCTCAGGGCATAGGTTTGCAGCATCTGGTCCTGGTTGTTACGGACGGCATTGATCAGCAGCGGATTTTTCATCCACTGCTGATACATGGCGTCGGCATGCCATTGCCAGGCTTCGAATGATTCTCTCGCGTAGCTGAATACAGCGTTAGTCACTGGCTTTTTTCGTCCGTCGAGCTGGAGTGGTTGCCGTTGGTTTGGCAGCGGGCTTTGGCGCAGGGGCAGGTTGCGGCGTGAGTTCGTCGAGTTTGTCGTTTAAGTCGGAAAGTTGTTCGGAAAGGGCATCCAGTCGGCGAATCACTGCCTGAATGTCGTCGCGGGTGACCATGTTCATTGATTTCATGGACTGTGAAACCAGCTCTTGAACCCGCCCAGTCAGTGCATGCGATTGTTCCATCGCGGTTGACATCGCTGATAAAAATGCTGGATTCCGGGTCATCTGTCCCCAAAAATCCTCGGTCTGTTTCCAGATTTGTTCAGTGACTTCTTTGACCAGATGGGTTGGGTCTGGCATCGCAAGTTTTTTGCCAGGTGCTTTGGCCGCCGGTGCTGCTTCTTTGGGTGACGTTTTGCGTGGCATATGAGATTCCCTTTCCTCCTCTGAAAAAGCCGAAAACAACAAACCGAATGAAGAATGAAGAATGAAGAATGAAGAATGAAGAAACTGATTTTAGCCGCTATGTTTCTACATTCTCAATTCTCAATTCTTCATTCCTGCAATTCTTCATTTTGCCGGCTGTCTCGGCTGTGAGTTGGGTGCTCAGTCCAGTGACGGCGACGCGGTGAGCACCTTTTCCGCAATCTCCGTTGATTTTTTCATCCATTCCACCTGTGCGGAATAGACGCTGGTCAAATAGTCCTTGGCAAAGCGGTTGGCGGCTTCCTGGTTGGCCAGGCTGGCATCAATCAGGCTGCGCACCATTTTGGTGGAAGCATCCTGAGACGCGACAGTGGCCCGGAAGGTCGCCAAAGCGGCTTCGCGGGGAAGTTCAGAAAACGCATTCAGGGTTGAAAGAACTGAAGATGATTTTGATTGGGTTGCTGTAGCCATGGTGTCAAATCCTCCGAAAAAGTAAGTTGTGATGGCCCGGAGAATAGGCACCAGAAAAGGTGTTGTCAATAGCTTTTTTCGCAGTTGCGAGATAAATTTATTAAGTCATTTACTATGAGTTGTTTAATTTTTTAAAATTTTATAAAAATGAGGATATGAGGCGAAATTCAATCGAAAAATGTCGAGAAATAGCTCGCAACTGCGAGAAGTTTGTAAAGCACTGAAAAAGTTAGGGATCGCTGCAGTTCCCATTGACGGCATTGTTGCACCTGTACTAGATTGCGAGCACTATGCCTCGCAAACATTCTGAATCAGACCGGGTCCTCATCAAACGTTATGGCAACCGTCGGCTCTACAACACCGAAACGGGAAGCTATGTCAATTTTCAGGATTTAATTGCATTGATTCAAAGCGGACGAGACATTCAGGTGGTGGATTCTAAAACAAAAGAAGACATCACCAAAGTGATTCTCACACAAATCATCCTCGAAGAAGAAAAAAACAACAAAAACATTCTCCCCTTGCCGTTTTTGTTCCAGCTCATCCGCTATCAGGAAAAATCCGTCCAGGATTTCTTCCAAAATTATCTTTCGGCCACCTTTGAAGCCTACTTAAAAACCAAACAGGAATTTGACCGCCGGTTCCGCGACTGGATTGAACTGAGCCCTGGTTCGCCCCAAATGTGGGAATCATTTTTTCAGCCTCCAGGGGGCAAACGCAAAGATCCCGAAGAGTAAAGCCCTTGTCAGTACCACCTGCGTAAGCGGGTGAGTTCCAATTTTTTTCTTTCTGTAAATTTTTCCGTGATGGATTCGATGAATTGGAAACTCATGGTTTCAGCTTGTTCCAAAGAAACCCATCACGGAAAAATTTACAGAAGGATTTTTTTTCAAGCGTTGTCATCGTCCTCAAACCCACCTGCTTACACAGGTGGTACTGACAAAAAGAGTTCCTGCCCATGAAGCGTATTGTGATCTTTCTTCTCATCGTGTGTTTTGGCTGGCTGGTGTTTCTACCTCAGACCAGTGGATTGGCCCAGACACTCAATCGGTCTCGGGCCAAATCCCCGGTGGCGACCACCTTTGATCCATATGATCAATGCCAGATTTCTTTTCGGGTGTTTAATCACAAGAACGGGCTTTACCAAACCCAGATCAATTGTATTGAATTTGATCAACAGGGATATTTATGGGTTGGGACCACGGATGGCGCGGCACGCTACAATGGGCACTCCTGGACGGCGGTTCATCTGCCGACCAAAACGAAGTCCAACCACATCAAGGCAATGCTGGCTGCTTCGGATGGCAGCATGTGGTTTGGCTCGACCAATGCCGGGCTTTCACGGTTGAAAAATGGCGAGTGGAAGGTATTTACAACCGAACTGGGGGTGACGTCACAAGCCATTACTGCCCTGATTGAGACAAAATCGGAATCCGGTGCCGCAACAATTTGGGTTGGAACTGCTCAAGGGTGTGCTTTTTATCAAGGCGAGCAGTGGACTGCACTCAAACCCAATACCGGGCTTCCTTCCGAAACCATAACCAGCCTGGCGGAACTCAAATTCCTGACTGGAAAGCCAACTGTGTGGGCTGGTACAACCAGCGGGCTGGCCTATCTCGACGGCCAGACCTGGAAGCCGATTCCGAATTTTCCGCTTTCTCCACCGTTGAGCACCGTGACTGCAATGTTAGAAACCCAGGATGAAACCGGCCAGTTGGTGGTTTGGGTTGGTACGAATGCTGGTGTCTGCCGGTTAGCCTCAGATGGAACCTGGTCAGTCTTTGGGTTAAAGGAAGGGCTTCCAAACCTTGATGTGACGGCCCTGATGAAAACCACTGAAAAAGGTGGAACCGAGGTGCTCTGGGCTGGAACCAATGGTGGCGGCATTGCCCGCTTCAGTGATGGAGTCTGGCGACTCAGAAACGAACAGATTGGCCTTCCAAGCAATGCCGTGCTGTGCCTCAAGGTCAACCCTCGCGAGCCAAATCATGCACTTTGGATTGGCTTGAACGGCGCCGGATTGACCAGCTTTGACTTTGGCAAGTGGCGGTATATAGATGCCCGGAATGGGGTACCGAATTCGAATGTTTACTCAGTTCTGACAACCGAAAACAGTCAGGGGGCAACTGTCCTCTGGGCCGGGACTTTTGGCAATGGAATTGGCGTGCTGGATCGTCAGGGGTGGTCCCGAATCACAACTGAAAATGGACTGGCTGATGATCGGGTGTTGATGCTGTATGAAGCTCCAGCAAAATTCGGCTCAAAGGCAATCTGGGCCGGAACGGCGAATGGCATGAGCCGGATTGAAAATGGTCAGGTGACCTCATTTGGAACCAGGGAGGGCCTGCCGCATCCATCCGTTTTGAGTTTCTTGCAAACCAGCGATCCAGCCGGTGAACCGATCTTGTGGGTTGGAACTCAGCAAGGAATGGCCACGCTCCGGGGAAAAGTGATTTCACTGGTTGAGTCACTCCCGAAAACCATTGTCACGTGTTTTACCCAAACCGAAACTCCAGACGGAAAAGGTATTGCCCTGGCCGGTGTTGGTTCTGAAATTGCCATTCTGGAAAACAATGTCTGGGGATTGTTGCCACATGGGACAGGGTTCCCAGAAGGAATTGTTCAAAGTCTGGTGGTTACCAAACGATCAGATGGACGAAAAATTTTGTGGGTTGGCACCAATTCCGGGCTTGCCTGGCGTGAGTTGGATCAGGTGCAAAGTGCCTGGCAGGTCCTCAGTGAAACATCGGAGCCAAAACTCCCCAACCACAATATCAACCAGGTGTTGATGGATGCCTATTCCCAGGTGTACCTGTGTACCAATCGGGGGGTGATCCGATTGGAGCCACGTTCCTCCACGGCTTTTAAACCAGCAGATTTTAAAATCACCTCATTTACCACCGATGATGGGCTTCCAAGCAATGATGCCAATCAGAATGCGGCCAGTTTTGACCAGAAAGGGCGGCTCTGGGTCGGGACTGTGGACGGTTTAGCGGCCTTGAATCCAAGGATGGAAGTTTCAACCAATCTGAAAGATCCATTGTTTCTTGAGCAGGCGAAATTCCTCCGCGATGGGAAAATGGAGAAAGCCAGTCTGCTCACGCCAGGAATGGAACTTCGGTACGTTGAAAACTCGGTTTTCTTTGAATTCGCCCTGTTGAGTTTTTTTCGTGAATCCGATTGTACCTACCAGACCCAATTGATTGGCCTCGAAGCTGAGCCGACAGTCTGGACGACCAAATATATCCGTGAGTATCCGACCTTGCCTCCAGGTTGGTACACGTTTCAGGTTTGGGGAAAAGACCATCAAGGGAATGTGAGTGGTCCGGTCAGCATTGCGTTTCGGGTAAAGCCTCCGCTCTGGCAAACGTGGTGGGCCGTTGGGTTATATGTTGTTGGCCTGGCTGGATTTGGATATACCGGGGTTCGGTTGCGGGTTCGGCAGTTGCGGCTTCGGACCGAGCAGCTTGAACGAGAAGTGGCCAAACGAACCACCCAGCTTGAGGAAAAAAATCGCGAACTCGATACCAAAAACGAGGCCATTTCGAAGGCATTGACGGAGGTTGAGAGTTCAAAACGTGAAATCGAAGCCAAAAACAAAGAGCTGGATCGTTTTGTCACTGATTTGAAACAAAAGAACGAGGAATTGATCCGTTCTAAAGAAGAACTGATCGAATCCCATCGGCGTGCGAACCGAATCTTTTCTGCCCTGCAGGAAGCCTTACCCGGCACCGTGCTCGACAACAAATATCGGCTCGAAGACAAAATCGGCGCTGGAGGATTTGGGGCTGTCTATCGTGGTATCCATTTGGGGCTTCAAAAACCGATTGCGGTCAAAGTATTTCAACCGCTGGCTGGAAATGCCTCTGCCGAAAGCCTCGAACGGTTTCGATTGGAAGGAGTTTCCGCCTGTCGAATCAACCATCCCAATGCGGTTTCAGTACTGGATTCAGGGATTTCTGAAAACGGCATTGCCTACCTGGTCATGGAATTGTTGACCGGTCATACCCTGACCAAAGAATTACAAACATTGGGACGACTTTCGCTCCTTCGATGCGCCCAAATTATTGTCCCAGTGTGTGACGTGCTGGTGGTGGCGCACGCGGCTGGGATTATCCACCGTGATATCAAACCGGATAACATCTTTTTGCACCAGGGACCGGAAGGTGAAGCCGTCAAAGTGGTTGATTTTGGTATTGCCAAACTGGTTGGTAACAACAAAGAGGGTGATATCCAAACTCTGACCGAAGCTGGCGGGATTATTGGAACACCAACCTACATGGCCCCTGAACGCCTGACCGGGCGGCCTTACGACGGGAAATCAGATGTGTACAGTGTCGGCGTGGTGCTCTATCAAATGTTGTGCGGACGGCCTCCGTTTCTTCACGATGGCAATTTGATGGAAGTGGTTCTGGCTCATATCAACCATCAACCACCATCAATGCGCAAATTTGTCCCCGACCTTCCTGAAGCCGTCGAAACGGTGGTGCTCAAAGCATTAACCAAAGATCCGGGCATTCGAATTAGCGCCAGTGAGTTGGCCACCGAATTTGTCAAAGCCTTTGGGGTAGATTTGAGCCATCTGTCGAAGGGTGGTGGCCGTGGCATTCATAAAACTCCCCCAACCACCAAAACCGGAATGCCAACCATTGAGCAGTTTTCCAACCTTCCAACCGGAATATCGGTTGATGAACCTCAAACCAAACCCTTGAGTTTAGATGCTTCTGGTAGTAGTCCAACTGTGGCTGACACTCTGCCACGGTTCCTCGCCCAAAAACCGGATGGATTTTCGGATGCCGAAACCGTTGCGGCCAATCCAGGCAATGCGGAAACTGTGGTGGACTCGGTCAAGTTACCTGACTCGGATGATACGGTGACAAGGTGACAGGGTGACAGGGTGACAAGGTGACAGGGTGACAGGGTGACAAGGTGACAGGGTGACAGGGTGACAGAGTGGCAGGATGACAAGGTGACAAAGGGACAAGGGGACAGGGTGACAAGGTGATATTCTTCGAAAACCCGGAACCCGGAACCCGGAACTTCAAAGTGTTTCCCAGGGCCCAAAAATGTGACACAATCGCCGGGCAATGTTTCCGCTTTTCCTTCATTTCAGCAGTCTGCAATCAAACCAATCAGGAAAACACTGGACCTGAGCCAGCCGGCTCGGGGTCTGTCTGTTTTTCAAACTTTTCAGCAGGGAAAACAACCACGAACGTCTATGGCACATACTCTTTTTAACTCATTGCAAGAATTCACCCTGGGCGATGGCGGCACAGGGAAATATTACTCATTACCGGCACTCGAAGCGGCTGGGGTCGGCCCCATTTCAAAATTGCCGGTTAGCATTCGGATCGTGTTGGAGTCGGTCCTGCGCAATTATGACGATCTGAAAATCAAAGAATCCGACATCCGCACGCTGGCAAACTGGCAGGCCAAAGCTGAGCGGACGGCTGAGATTCCGTTTGTTGTGGCCCGTGTGTTGTTGCAGGACTTCACGGGCGTTCCATTGCTGGTTGACCTGGCGGCCATGCGATCAGCCATGAGCCAGTTGAACAAAAATCCAAAGGCGATTGAGCCGCTGGTCCCGGTTGACCTGGTCATTGACCACTCAGTCCAGGTGGACTATACCGGTCCGACCGCCGCCCGCCGATTGAAAACGCTGACCGAAGAAAATGGGTCTGGGCTTCCCGCCACAGATGATGCCTTTCAGCTCAACATGATGCTGGAATTTGAGCGCAATCGGGCCCGCTATCAATTCTTGAAGTGGGGCATGCAGGCGTTTGAGAGCTTCAAAGTCATTCCACCAGGAATTGGTATTTGCCATCAGGTCAATTTGGAGTATCTGGCCAAAGGTGTTCTGGAGCGCGAAGGCGTGTATTACCCGGATACGCTGGTTGGAACTGACTCGCACACCACCATGATCAATGGTTTGGGCATTGTCGGGTGGGGCGTCGGCGGGATTGAAGCCGAAGCCGGAATGCTCGGCCAGCCGGTGTACTTCCTGACGCCGGATGTGGTTGGCGTCCATCTGCACGGCAGATTGCGCGAAGGCGTTACGGCCACCGATCTGGTGCTGCATGTCACGGAAATGCTTCGCAAGGCCAAAGTGGTCGGAAAATTTGTCGAATACCACGGCGAAGGTGCGGCCAATCTCTCGCTCACCGACCGGGCCACCATCAGCAACATGGGCCCTGAATACGGTGCGACGATGGGCTACTTCCCGATTGACGAAGAAACCTGCAAGTACTTGCTAGCGACGGGACGTTCACCCGAACACGTCGAGACATTCCGCAATTACTACACCGCTCAGGGCATGTTTGGCATTCCGAAGCAGGGCGAATGTGAATATTCGGTGCTGCTTGACCTTGATCTGGCGGATATTCAACCTGGCGTGGCCGGTCCAAAGCGCCCACAAGATCGCATCAACCTGACGGATCTGAAAACCACATTCCAGAGCCTGCTGGAAAAACCAGTCAAGGAAAACGGCTTTAATGTGGCGGCTGACCGGTTGTCGGCGTCAGTTCCGGTCAACGTGGATGCCGAAACCGAGGTCAATGTGGGGCACGGCAATGTGCTGATTGCGGCTATTACTTCCTGCACCAACACTTCAAACCCCAGCGTGATGCTGGCGGCTGGAATTTTGGCCAAAAAAGCCGTCGAAAAAGGACTGACGGTCAACCCAGCCGTGAAAACTTCGCTGGCCCCAGGTTCACGTGTGGTTTCGGAATACCTGGAAAAGACCGGATTGCAGCCGTACCTGAATCAGGTTGGGTTTAACGTGGTTGGCTATGGCTGCACGACCTGTATTGGAAACTCGGGCCCACTCGACCAGCCTATCGAAGACGCCGTGGTGAAAAATGATCTGGTGGCCGCGAGCGTACTTTCCGGCAATCGGAACTTCGAAGCCCGCGTGCATCCCAACATCAAAGCCAATTTCCTGATGAGTCCGCCGCTGGTGGTGGCTTTTGCCCTGGCGGGCCGGGTTAATACCAATCTTTCAGAAGATCCGATTGGAAAAGGCAGCGATGGTGCGAATGTGTACCTGCGTGACATCTGGCCAACGTCTCAGGAAATCGGCGACCTGCTCAGTAGCGCCATGGACCCTGAAACCTATCGGAAGCTCTATTCAGACTTTGCCGAGCAGAATCCAATGTGGAATGACATTCCAAGTTCAGTCGGCGATGTCTATGAATGGGACACGGAATCAACCTACATTCAAGAGCCGCCATATTTTGAAAACTTCGGCATGGACGCCGGTCAGTTTGCTGATCTGCGCGGCGCGCGACCGCTGGCCATTTTCGGTGATTCGGTCACCACGGACCACATCAGCCCGGCGGGTTCGATCAAAGCTTCATCGCCAGCCGGTGTGTATCTGCAATCCAAAGGCGTGAGCGTCGCCGATTTCAACAGCTACGGTTCACGACGCGGAAACCACGAAGTCATGATGCGCGGGACATTTGCCAACGTGCGGATTAAAAACCTGATGGTGCCTGGGGTTGAAGGCGGCGTCACGGTTTATCAACCGGAAGGCGAACGACTGGCCATTTATGATGCGGCGGTGAAATATATGGCCGCCGGAACACCGCTTGTGGTGATTGCCGGACAGGAATACGGCACGGGAAGTTCACGCGACTGGGCGGCAAAAGGCACCCGGTTACTTGGGGTCAAAGCCGTGGTGGCGCAAAGCTTTGAACGCATCCACCGGAGCAATCTGGTTGGAATGGGTGTGTTGCCGTGCCAGTTTAAAGACGGCACCAATGCACAGTCATTACAACTCGATGGCACTGAAACCTTTGATCTGGTCGGGTTGGAAGGCGGCGTGAAACCCCAGCAGGACGTTACGCTGGTTATCCATCGCGCCAATGGTGAATCAACCGAAGTTCCTGTGACGCTTCGGATTGATACGCCAATCGAAATTGATTATTACCTGCACGGTGGGATTTTGCCGTACGTGCTGCGTCAGTTGGTTACCAACGCTGACCAGAACTAAGAGATCGTTAAAAAATAAGTTCCTGGAAGCACGAGTATCCGTTCACGTTTCGGCTTTGGGTTTTGCACCTCGAAGAGTTGCTGTTCGGATAGCCGGTCGGTTGCTCGGCTTTGCGAGCTACCACCGGAAAAGGATCAACCTCTCCCTCATTCTCCGCGCTTCGCCTGCGCCCCTGCGGGGGCGCGGGCGAAGCGCGGAGAATGAGGGTGGCCCTGGTGACCGGTGGTAGGCCCAAAGCAGCCAACCGACCGGCTATCCGAACAGCAGCCCTCCGGGATGCTCAATCCAAATGCCTGATTCCCAAACGAAAACGGGAAGTTGATTTTTTACAGTCCCTTAGGGAGCGTTAAAAAACAACTTCCCGATTTTCATTTGGGTCGAAGCCATTTTCTTTTGAGTTCGGTGGCACTTTCCCTGACAAAAGCTCAGACCCATTGAAGTCTTTGGATTTCTTTTTCGTGTATTTCGTGTATTTCGTGGTTTCCTGTTCTGAAATTGGATCTCTCCGGGTGACTTTCGATAAAAACGGGAAGTTGTATTTTTACAGTCCCTTAGCGGACTACGGACTATGGACTGGTATTACAGTTGAAACAGGTTTAAGAATTTGGGTTTTAGAACTATGATTCACCGGAAGCTAGCACTCTTCAATCCTTGTCTTTAACCCCGAAGAATCCGGTGAATTCATGAAAGTTCTGATTGCTGATGACGATGAGGTAACCCGGACACTGGTTCAACTAAGCCTGGAACGTGCCGGGTACGAAGTGATTGTCACCTGCGACGGTGAAGAAGCCTTAGCCGCTCTGAAAGCAGATGACGCAATCCGGATTGTGGTCAGTGACTGGGAAATGCCCAGGTTAAATGGGGTTGAGTTGTGTCAAAAAGTTCGAGCTTTCCGGCAGAATGACTACACCTATTTCATTCTCCTCACGGCAGTTCACACTGACGATCACCACTATTATCAGGCAATGGAAGACGGCGTAGATGACTTTTTGCTCAAAACCATGGCCACGAAAACCCTTCGACTCAGACTCAAAGTCGCCGAACGCATCCTTGGATTCACCCGCCAAATCAACCAGTTGAAAGAGTTATTGCCAATTTGTTGTTATTGCAAACGCATTCGAGATGACAATGATTACTGGCAGCAGATAGATGAATATATCCACGATCAAACCGGGACTGATTTCAGCCATGGCATTTGCCCAAATTGTTATGATTCACGGGTGAAGCCGATGCTGGATCGGTTGTTACCTCCCAAGCCTTCAGACCCTGCGCAATAATCCCCACTCCAGGTTTCAATCCAGATCACTTTCAAACAAAGATGGGGAATTTCCCTGAAAACTCCCCAGGAAGTTGAACAAACCAGTGCAATCAAGTGTTTTCCCGATCCTGGTCTAACTCGCTGAAAATGAGATATTTCATAGCAAAATAAACCACTTGGAACGAATCGGAGAATCCATTGAGGAAACTCCGGGGATCCGCCAACTCATGGAATATCAATTGCAGAATAAGGAGTCAAATAGACTTGCTTGTTGCCCACAATCCGCAGGCAATTCCAACAGTGAAGGGAGGAACTGATATGACGGACCGGATGAAAGTATTGATCGCGTATGATGGTTCAGAATGTGCCGACGCCGCAATTGACGGCTTGCTCCGCGCGGGATTACCCGAAGAGGTCGAAGCCTTTATTTTAACAGTGTCAGAAATGGGCCTGGCCGTACCGCCGCCGAGCATCGGCATGGTCGAAACCAGTTTTTCCAATGCCATTCAGGATGCAACCGAGGAAGCCCTGCGGATTGCACAAACTGGATTAGATCGGGTTAAAACCCTGTTCCCAAGATGGGACGTGACGGCTGAAGGACGCTTTGGTTCTCCGGGCCGTGAAATCCTGGAAAAAGCGGTTGAGTTTAACGCCGACTTGATCGTGATGGGCTCGCACGGACGCTCAGCCGTTGGGCGACTGGTATTTGGAAGTGTCTCAACTCAGGTTGTGACCCAGGCCCATTGCTCAGTTCACGTCGTGCGACCTGGCAAAGCTGCTGTGACCGATCCGATCAAACTGGTGATTGGGATTGACGGATCAAAAGGATCTGAAATCGCAGTTGAAACCGTTGCCACCCGCCAGTGGCCAGCGGGAACGGAAGTTCATTTAGTTACTTCCGCCGGACCATTTGATTTGTATGGCGTGGCCTATGACGAAAAGATGAGCTTTGCCAGCAAGCTCCAGACCCTGGCCCGGAGACGACTCGAAGAAGCCGGCCTTCAAACGGTTTCAGTGATTATGGAAGGCGGACCGAAAGAAGTTTTGATGGAAGAAGCCGAACAAATCGGGGCTGACTGTGTTTTCGTTGGTTCTCGCAACTTGAGCCGGTTTGACCGCTGGTTGCTTGGCAGTGTCTCGACGGCTGTGACCACCCGTGCCCATTGCACTGTGGAAGTCGTCCGCAAACACGGTGCTGAAGAGTAGGGAGATAGCGAAATAGCGAGTAGCGAGTAGCGAGTAGCGAGTAGCGAGTAGCGAGTAGCGAGTAGCGAGTAGTCAGACAATCAAAACCTGAATTCAATTCTGATTGTTTGATTTCTCGACCGTGAGTAAACAATAAGTCAATACAAACCCATTTGAAGCATGAGGGTTTGTTTTACTACTCGCTACTCGCTTTTTCTGCGCTACTCGCTTTTTCTGCGCTACTCGCTACTCACTTTTTCTGCGCTACTCACGACTTCCTATGAATCGCGTTTGACCTTGGTGGCGGTCACTGAACCGTCCGAGCTTTCCGATCCCTTGACTTCAACCCGAGTCCCAACCGTAATTGAGCCACCACGTTGGGAAATCGTAGTTGAGGTGGTTACCCGAACAATCCGCCCACTCACTTTCCATTCACCAACCAGATTTGAAGTCTCCGGCAGGGTTTCGACAATGCCGTGGAAAGACGAGCGTCCGTTTGAACCGGTCTTTTCCTTGATTTCGATCTTGGTTGCCGTAAATGAACCATCGGATTGGACAATTCCTTCAACTTCCGTATAGGCGCCAACCACGGCTGGACCATGTTCCCGATCAATGTAGGTACTGGCAGTGACAGTCACCGTGCGACCCGAAATCCGCCATTCTCCAAGCTGGTTGGATGATGTCGGAAGGGTCTCGATACTGCCGTAAAATTTGCTGTACTGGGTTGACCCGCCACCGGTACTTGAACTGGATTTCACTTCAATCCGGGAGGCTGTGACCACACCGGCTGAATCAACCACGCCTTTGACCTCGACGAGTGCTCCAATCTGCAAGGTTCCATTTCGGGTTTCAATGCTGGTCGAAGACGTTACCCGCACGGTCCGACCGGCGATGGTCCAGTCACCGACAAATCCTGTGCTGGCTGGTTGGGTTTCAATAACGCCATAGAATTCAAAATACGATCCGCTGCTTGACCCGCCACCGCCGCTGCTTTCAACGTGAATTTCTTTAGCCATCACAGTTCCATCGGATTGTTGTGAACCTTCGACTTCGACGAGCACACCCACCGCAAAATTGCCGCGTGACCGATCCAACTGCGTGCTGCTGGTTACCTGAACAGATCGTCCTCCGACTTGCCAGGTTCCAATGAGGTCGGCACTGGTTGGAAGGGTTTGAATCCGATCATAGAACTTAATGTACATACCACCGCTGCCGCCACCGGTGCTGTTGTCGTCAACGTGGATGGATTTGGCGGTGACTGACCCGTCGGATTGGGCATAGCCTTCGACTTCGACCCGGACGCCGACTGCAAAGGACCCGCGCGACTGGTCAAGCGACGTGCTGGCGGTCACCAGGACGTTTCGACCCTCAACGACCCAGTTTCCACGAAGGTCACTTGAGGTGGGAAGGCTATTGATTGCACCGTAAAATTTGACTTCCGATCCACTGCCGCCGCCACCACTTCCACGCACGACTTTGACTTCCGAGGCGAGGAAAGAACTATCTGATTGTGGTACGGCTTCGACTTCAACTTCAGCGCCAACCACCGCCTGGCCGCGCTCCTGTTCAATTTTTGTAGACGAAGTAACACGAACTGTTTTGCCCGCAACTCGCCAATCTCCAAGCAAACTTCCACTGCTCGGGAGACCTTCGATTGTTCCGACAAATTTCACATCGTCATTACCGCTGTTTGTATTAAAGGATTGTGCAAATAGAGAGGTGGGAGTGATACAAAGAGTAAATCCAAAGGTGAGAAATAACGCAAAGCTAGTCAGAGCCTTCATTCGGCTTCCTCCAAAAAGGTACTACTTAAATAACAAATCAATATTACCTGATTTGCTGGTCCACAGGCACGTTAACGTTAGGGGCAAGAACTACGTCTGGTTGTGGAAATTATTGGTGGGATTGAGGAAGTTAATCAATTGAAACAAGAGCCTGGCTGCAGGTCTCCGATGCCGCAGAAAAAGAAGAAAACCTCAAAGCCAGGCACTGAGCGAGATCATAGAGAGTACAAGATAAACAGAAGATAAATTTCTGAAACTTTTCTCAGTTTTTCGCCAACTGTTTGCCGGAAGTGAGGTTGTGCTTGGTTATTGGGGTTTTTTCAAGTAGAGTTTGGCAACTTTTCAAACAACCCCCTTCGACATCTTTTTTATAAAGGACAACTGTTGTGGACTTTTCAATCGCTCAAGACACCCAAAAGCTACTGGCTGAAATCCGTGAATTTATCCAGGCCGAGGTGATTCCCTTGGAACCGCAGGTTCTGGCTGGGCGCTTTCACTTGATGGATGACCAGCTTGAAGCCAAACGCGCCGAGGTTAAAGCCCGAGGCTGGTGGTCACCCTTTATCCCGAAAGAACTCGGCGGCATGGGGCTTCGCTTGATGGAGTATGCGCATATCAGCGAAGAACTTGGCCGCAGCATGATTGGTCATTATCTCTTTAACTGCCAGGCCCCTGATGTCGGGAACATGGAAGTGCTGATGCACTACGGGACGCCCGAACAAAAGCAGCAATACCTGTATCCGCTGGCCGAGGGAAAAATCCGAAGTTGCTTTTCAATGACGGAGCCAGGCTATCCCGGCTCCAATCCGGTCTGGATGGGCACCACGGCTGAAAAAGATGGGGAAGACTATGTCATCAATGGCCGAAAGTGGTTTACTTCGTCGGCTGATGGCGCGGCTTTTGCCATTGTCATGGCGGTGACCAACCCGGAAGCTGAAAGCCCACATCGGCGTGCCAGTCAGATTCTGGTGCCAATTGATACACCTGGGTTTAATCTGGTGCGAAATGTATCAATTATGGGTGAACCGGGCGGGGCCTGGCTCAGCCATGCTGAAATCAGTTATGAAAACTGTCGTGTCCCGCAATCAAACCGATTGGGCCCGGAAGGCGCCGGGTTTTCCATTGCCCAGGAACGGCTCGGACCAGGGCGGATCCATCACTGTATGCGCTGGATTGGCATTTGTGAGCGGGCGTTTGATTTAATGTGCGGCTATGCAGCCAAACGTGAGCTTTCTCCTGGAAAACCACTTGGCGCCCAGCAAATTGTTCAGGCGTGGATTGCCGAAAGCCGGGCTGAAATCAATGCTTCCCGATTGATGGTTTTGCAAGCTGCCTGGAAAATTGACCAGACCGGCACCAAGTCGGCAATTGAAGAAATCTCAGTGATCAAGTTTTATGTGGCCGGAGTCTTGCTACGAGTGCTGGACCGGGCAATTCAGGTTCACGGGGCGCTTGGGATTACCGATGACACGCCGCTGGCCTTCTGGTACCGGCACGAACGCGGTGCCCGCATTTATGACGGTGCGGACGAAGTGCATAAATCTTCAGTTGCCAAGCGGGTCCTGCGTGGGTATGGGGTTAAGGTTTAGGTCAGAAAGAGAAAACCAGGAAATACCAGTTTGTCGTCAGTAGTTCGCTAAGGGGGCGTTAAAAAATAAGTTCCTGAGAGCGCTGTCACCCTTTTACCTCCAGGTTTTGGTTTTGCACCGCAAAGCGGTGCCGTTTGGATAGCCGGTCGGTTGGCCGCTTTGGGCCTACCACCGGTCACTCCGGCTATCTCGTGTTGCTCCGCGCTTCGTCTGCGCGCCGTGGGGGGCACAGGCAGCGGAGGGACAAAACCTTGTGAGCTGGGCGAAAGGACGAAAAGGACGAAAAGGACATTCATTTGAACCCGTGGAAGATCAGATGCCAGGAAAATTTTTCATCCCTCATCCTTCATCTCTCATCCCTTGTCTTTTGCCTTTCAGGATGCTCAATCCAAATACCTGTCCTCCAAACAAAAACGGGAAGTTGTTTTTTAACGCTCCTTTACTTTCCATCTTCCACCAGCGATTCGACCGGCTCCTGGATTTGCTGTCGGATTGGCAGCCAGACGTGGAAGCAGCTTCCCTGGTTGCGACCTTTGGAATCAACCGAGACGCGTCCGCCGTGGGCTTCGATGTAACTTCGGACAATCGCCAGCCCTAATCCAAGCCCGCGAGCCATAAATTCATACTTTCCCGATTTATGTTGGGCTGCGTCGGCCCCGGCGTAAAAGCAATCAAAAATCCGGTCGTGTTCCTCGGGGTCAATCCCAATCCCACTATCATCAACCGCCAGATGGCAGAAATCTTCGGTTTGCTCAAGGTGCAGGTTAATGCGTCCGCCATTGGGCGTGAATTTGATGGCATTTTGAACCAGGTTCCAAATTGCCTGCCGGATTTTGTCTGGGTCGGCATAAATTTCGCACTCACCAGCCGAAATAATGTTGATTTTGAGGCTCCGGTCAACGATGACATCGGAAAGTTCAGTCACAATGTCTTGAACCGTCAAATTCAGGTCAAAGGTGCAGTGCGAGAGGTTAAATTGCCCCTTGGTAATGCGCAGCATTTCCTGGACGTCTTCAATTGTGCTGAGCATTCGTTCGGTCATGATTCGGCAGGTTTGGAGCAATTCCCGTTGTTCAGAATTTAAAGCGCCGACCATTTGATCCAGCAGAATTTCATGCGTTCCGCTCAAGACCGTGATTGGGGTGCGCATTTCGTGGGCGGTAATGGCCAGAAAGTTAGATTTCATCTGGTCCAATTGTTTCAGGCTGCGAGTGACCTCCTGCTCACGATGATACAGCTTCTGGAGTTCTTTCATTGATTCGCTGATGAGCAGGTTTTTTTCTTCAAGCTCACCGTACAGTCCCGCGTTTTCAATGGCCACCGCAGCCTGATTGGATAATGCCTCCAGAATATGGGAATCGGCTTCGGTAAACGGGGCTCGACCTTTGGGGCGACGAATATCGAGAACCCCGACCACTTTTCCCGTGCGCGAAAAGATCGGAACATTGAGCAAGCCATGAATATCAAATTTTTCAACCAGATCGGGGTAAAGCAATTCACCGCTCCCACCGGGTTCATTGATAATCACGGGTGTGCCTTGTTTGGCAACCCGGCCTGCAATTCCCTGACCGAGTGGAAAACTGACGGTGAGGTCGTCCCAATGATCACGGCACCAGACCCGGCGAAAAACCACATTCCCACCCTCGATGAGTCCAATTCCACCTGGTTCACCATCCACCAGCCGGGCAGCTTCATCGGTGATGATTTGAAGCACGGTTGTGAGTTCAAGCTTGGAGTTGATAATTCGGGTACTTTCGAGGAGTTGCCGCAAGAACCGAACCCGCTTTTCCTGTTTTCGGCGCAGATTTGTTACCCGCCAGGTATAGCTTCCAACCCCAGTGCCGACTAACATCACGAAATACAGCCCATATGCCCACCAGGTCTTCCACAATGACGGCTTGATGGCTATCGAAACCGAAATCGGCCCGGTGATATTGTCAAAACTATCCTTTCCCCAAACCAGAAAGGTGTAGTTTCCGGCGGCGAGATTGGTGTAGACCGCTTTATAGTCGCGTAACCAGGCCGACGGGATCCGATCATATCCGCTTAAGTGCATCCGGTATCGGGTGCTGTCACTTCGTTGAAAATTGAGCAGGGAAAATTCGAAGGAAAGGTTGTTCTGGTCGTGCATCAGGTTCAGGTGGGTAATATGGGGAGGCTGGACCTCGCCATTGACAGTAACCCGTTCGATATAGAGTGGTTTGAGGGTCTGGTCAAATTTCTCGGCAATAGGGGAGAAAACAGCCACGCCATTGACGGTCGCGGCCCAAATCCGTCCCAGCCGATCACAGATTGCTCCCTGGGTGCATTCATTACTGGGAAGGCCATCCTCATCCAAAAAAGTACAGGTTGAAAACTCAGTCTGATTGGCCAGGTTTTCCGCAGGCGGAATCAAACAGGAAATGCCTTTGTTCGTCATCAAAAAGATTCGGCCCTGGCGGTCAACCTGAATTTGATGAATCGAATTATTGGGAATAGACGGTTGCGACGTATCTGAAAAAACCATCCACTGTCCTTGCGGGTCAGTGGGATTGATCCGGATTGCCCCTCCGTTTCGAGTCCCAATCCATAAATATTGTGATGATTCATCGTTGCCGGTGGGATAAAGGTGCAAAATCTGATTATTCGGAAGCTTTGAATTCGTGGTTGAATACTGAGTCCAGTTGTTTGACCGAAAACTGACCAGCCCGGCATTGGTTCCCAGCCAAAGGGTTGGTTTTCCATCGAGATAGGTTGCGGCCAGTGAATACACGACATCGTCGGGAATTCCCGAATTTTTCGGGGTGTACATCGTCCATTCTCCATCCTGAAATCGTGCCAGTCCATCTCCTGACGTCCCAACCCACAAGGTGGTTTTTCCACTCGCGTCAACTGTTTGCAGCAGTGAATAGATTTGAAGTTTGGGCAGGTAATTGGTCCACGTCCCACCTGAAAAACACGCCAGGCCGGTGTCGGTTCCAACCCACACGCCACTGGTGCCATCACTGAGTGGTGCTTCCATCAAACACAGGACTCGATTATTTGGAATGGATGAATTGGAGATGTCAAAAACGGACCATTTCCCATTTTGGTACATCACTAGCCCGGAGCCATTAGTGCCAAACCACATTTGAGGCGGGCCGGTCCGACTGGTTGTTTCCAAAAGTGCCAGAACCCGGTTGGAAAAGGCTGGAACATCGGCGGCGGTGATGCTCCGCCAGCCATTATCAAACAGCCGGATGATTCCTCCTCCATTTGATCCAACCCAAAGGGTTGTGGATCCATTGAAGCCGGGCATGACCTCGATGGCCACCAGGTTGTTGTCTGGCAATCCAGAATTTTGAGCGTCATACACCGTCCATTGCCGGAAATCATAGTGGACGATCCCGCCGCCATAGGTGGTGAACCAGAGGTTGGTCTTCCCATCAACGGCCTGGGTGGCGGCAATCTCAGGGATGCCTTTCGAGGCAAAGGGAGTTTCAGGGCCATTGATGGGCGTCCATTCACCCTTGTGGTATTTGGCCAATCCGTCGGCAAAGGTCCCGGCCCAGAGTGTTTGAGTCCCATCGGGTGAGCGGGTTTCGCACAGACTTTGAAATAAATCGCTTTGGAGTTTGGAATTCCGAGTGGTGTATTGGATCCACTGCTGGTGCTCATACCGAAAAATGCCGCCGCCATAGGTTCCAACCCAAAGGGCAGGGGTGCCATCATCCGCCATTGAGGGAAGTAAACACCCAATAACCCGGTTCAGGTCAGGATGGGTTGTTTGGTTGAAAACCGTCCACACCTCATTTTCAAAGCGGACCAGTCCGCCGCCATAGGTTCCAATCCAGATGATTGATTTTCCACTTTCAGAAGATTGTTCGACCAGACACCGAATCTGGTCGTTTGGGATCGGGCTGTTTTGGCGGGTGAAGGTCTGCCACTTCCCATTTCGCAGGATGGACAGCCCACCACCCAGCGTTCCAAACCAGATACTGCCGTCCGAGGCTGGAAGAATGGCCCGAACATAGTTTGATGCCGTCTGGTTTGGCATATTGACGGTTGTCCACGAGCGACCATTAAAGCAGGTGGCTCCGTCCTGGGTTCCAGCCCACAGGTACCCGCGTTGATCAACTTCAAGACACATCACACTGTTTTGCGGCAGGCCATCGCGATCATTAAAACAGCGGATGGCGGGTCTGGTTTCCGGATAGGTTGGATCTCGGAATAAGGACACCCTGGTCGGCTGAACCTTGGGCGGAATCACCTGAGCGGTCAGTGGGAAAAGAAGCCCTAACCAGAAAAAACAAGCAAGCAATGGCAACTTCTTGTTCATGCCTGATTTCATCATTGGGGGTTTCCTTTGGAGGTAAGGGTGAGCAACGCCTGATAATACTAAATCGAACCACAGCAGATTGGAATACATCGGGTTCAGGGTTCAGGGTTCAGGGTTCAAGGAAATACAATTGTTTCAATAGTTTAGTGCAAGTCCTCATAAAAAAGGATGAACGAAAATCAAATGCTTTTTCCGCCTGGAAGGCGATGAAAAGTGGCCGGTGGGCAGGGCGGCTTTGAGGCGCACCGACCGGTATCTTGCCGGCAATTGATCAGAAATGAACCACGTGGTGCCGGCAGGATGCCGGCGCTCCCAGGAAATATTCATCTGAAAAGCCATGGAAAACAGTCAAGTGTTCAACCAAATAAACTGAGCGAACTACAAACCACTAAGGGACTGTAAAAAATCAACTTCCCGATTTTCATTTGGTCGAAGCCATTTTCTTTTGAGTTCGGTGGCACTTTCCCTGACACAAGCTCAGACCCCATTGAAGTCTTTGGATTTCTTTTTCGTGTTTTTCGTGTATTTCGTGGTTTCCTGTTCTGAAATTGGATCTCTCCGGGTGACTTATGTTTACAGTCCCTAACCACTAACCACTAACTGGCATCCCTACTCGCTCTGATTCACAACTCGCTCAAATGTACCGGTTCTGGTTTCAGTCGGAAGTGGGAGCGGGAACGACAGGAAAAAGCAGCTTCCCTGACCCATCCCGGCTGATTCGGCCCAGACTTTGCCCTGATGGGCTTCGACATAACTTTTCACAATCGCCAATCCCAATCCGAGTCCACGGGCCGAGAACTCAAACTTGCCGCTACGATGGTTTGAGGCATCAGGACCGGCATAAAACCAGTCAAAGACTGACTTGAGCACCTCCGGGTCCAGCCCGATGCCTGTGTCCTGGATCGTGATCTGGATCTGGTCGTTGACGATGTCGGCCTTGATCGCGACTTCGCCGCCATCGTGGGTAAACTTAATGGCATTCTGGATGAGATTAAACAGGGAAATCCGAATCATTCGGGGATCAGCTTCAAGTTCGAGCGTCGTCGGACAATCCAGCACAAAGTTCAAATTCCGGAATTTTACGGCTTCCCGAACCTCAGTCAGGATTGACTGGAGCAAGTTGGAAATATTCAATCGGACAGGCTGGGGATGTACCTCTCCCTGGGTGATTCTCAGCATGGCCTGGACTTTTTCGATGGTACTCGACATCCGCTCAACCATGCGGTGGCAGGTCTGAAGATTTTTCAATTGTTCCGGAGTCATTGCTCCAAACAAATTGTCCAGGAGAGCTTCGATCAGCCCGTTGAGAACCGTGATTGGAGTCCGCATTTCGTGAGCTGTCACATTCATGAAATTATTTTTCATGACGTTGAGCTGCTGCAGGGTTCGAGTGACCTCCTGTTCACGGCGATAGTGCTCTTCCAACTCTTTCATTGACTCACTGATAAACAGGTTTTTTTCTTCCAGCACCCCATAGAGTTCGGCGTTTTCGATGGCGACAGCCGCTTGATTGGCCAGCGAAGTAATCAATTGAGCATCGGCTTCGGTAAACGGGGCACGACCAGCCGGGCGTCGAATATCGAGAATTCCGACCACTTTCCCCAGCCGTGAGACAATTGGGACCTCGAGCAATCCCCGAATCTTAAATTTTTCCAGGTACAGTTTGGATCGATAGGCTTCGGGAACTTGCGACATGTCATTGACGATCAGCGGTTGGGCTTTCCGAGCCACAAAGCCAGAATAGTCCTCGTCCACTTTCAGGGTAATCGCGGTGGTTTCCCAGGCCCTTCGATTCCAGACATGGCGGTACTCAATTTCCTGACCCGTGACCAACCCAATGCCACCTGGTTCACCTTTCACAAGCCGGGCAGCTTCTTCAGCGATACTTTGCAAAACAGTATTCAAATCCAGATTTGAGTTGATAACCCGCGTGCTTTCAAGGAGCTGGCGCAAATCTCGGAGCCGCTCCTCCTGACGTTTGCGCAAGATGCTGACCCGCCACTGGTACAACCCGATTCCCGTGCCCCCGATCAGGAAAAAATACCCAAGAAACGCCCACCAGGTCAGCCAGGGGGCGGGTTGAATGATAATTTTAAGCGTGGTGGGCGCCGTGATGTTTCCAAATACATCCCGTCCAATCACCTTAAAAGTATACGTGCCCGCGCCCAGGTTGGTGTAAATCGCCTTTCGATCATGAATCCAGCCGGTGGGAGTGGCGTCATAGCCTTCGAGTTGAACTCGGAATCGAACATCGTCTTCGTGCACATAGCACAGGAGCGCAAATTCAAAGGCCAGATTGTTTTGGTCATGCTGAAGCGTCAGTTCAGAGCCGGTGATTGGAAGGTCAAGTCCATTGGCGGAAAAGCGTTCAATGGTCAATGGTTTGGGGGTCCGATCCTGAAGTTCGCGATTCAGATCTAAATAAGCGGCGCCGGAACTGGTCCCGGCCCAAATTCTTCCCCTCCGATCAATCATGGCTGCCGTTGACAGGCTGGCGGGGATTCCATCTTCCGTGGTGTAGGTATAGAGCGAATATTCCGCCAAACTCTCGGCGGTGGCCGCCTGCCACGTTAAACGGGCAATTCCTTTGTTGGTAAATAAATAAATCCGGTGTTGCTGGTCTTGCAGAATCTTATGAATGACATTGCTCGGCAACCGAACGGTCTCGGAACTATCGGATAAAATCAGCCATTCATTGGTGGGGTTGAGCAGGTCAATCCGGGCGGCACCGCCACCCTGTGTTCCCACCCAAAGAAACATCCGGCCATCGGGTTCGGTCATTCCAGCCAGACTCAGCACGGCATTATTGGGGAGTTGCGAATTTGCCGTGGTGTATCGAGTCCATTTCCCATTGGAAAAGGCGCCTAATCCGGCCCCGCTGGTCCCAACCCAAATCGTCGTTGTCCCGTCAGGAGTCCGGGTCTGACGAACACAGTAGACAAAATTGGTCGGAATCCCAGAGTTTTCCTGGTTGTACAGGGTCCATTTTTCATGGGCGAAATGTACCAGCCCGGCTGAAGTTCCCACCCATAATTCAGGTTCACCATCCGGGCCGGTGACTTCGATAAAATGATTCACAATGTTGCTGGGAAGGCCAGAGTTGGCCATCGTAATGGCCGTCCAGTGCTGGCCGTCAAACCGGGCCAACCCACCTCCGTAGGTTGCCGCCAGGATTGTTGGGCGATCTTTGAACAGGCGCGATTCGGCCAGCCAATACACCACATTGTTGGGAAGGCCGGAATTTGAGGTGTCAAATGACTCCCACTGGCCATTGGCAAATCGCGTAACTCCTCCCCCGTCTGATCCAAACCAGTACACAGGCTGACCATCTGGACCTTGTGTTTCAAGCAAGCTGGAAATCTTTTTATTGCGCAAGCCGGAGTTCAAACTGTCATATGAAATCCAGGCACTGTCGTCGAGTCTGACGATCCCGCTTCCATTGGTTCCAACCCAGATCATCCGGGAATGGCGAGGCAAGCGGGTGTTTTGAAGGCAAACGACATTGTTATCGGGCAACGCCGAGTTTTCAGTGGTAAAGGTCGTCCAGGAACCGTTTTCGAGCCGTGAAATGCCGCCGCCATAACTGCTCACCCATAAAATTGATTCACCTGATTGGCCCTGGATTTCAATGATTGAAGTGATTTCATCGGATTTCAGTTGTGAATTTTGGGGTGTATAACTCGTCCAGGTGGTGCCATCCCACCGAACCAGTCCTCCGCCCAGCGTCCCGATCCACAAAATCCGGTTGCCGGTTGGGCTGCGGGTTTCCAGCAGACTGTGGATTTTATCATTGGAGAGACCGGAATTTTTGGAGTCAAAAACCTGCCAGGATTGACCGTCGAAGCGAACCAACCCGCTCCCGTAGGTTCCAGCCCAGACAACTTGCTGTCCCTGCGGATCCTGGGAAACCACCAGACTGCCAATGACCTGCTTGAGCGCGGGGCAGTTTTTCACGGTAAATTGAGTCCATTTTCCCTGGTCAAACCGCATAATTCCTTTGTCGTAGGTTCCCACCCAAACGGCGTAACGGCTATCAGGTTTGGCTTCAATCGCCAAACTGCGAATCCGGTTGCTGGAAAGGCTTCCGGTTTCAACCGTGTAAGTCGTCCAAAGTCCGTTTTTTAATTGTGAAACCCCACCCCCAAGGGTGCCAAACCAGATACTTTCGTCGGGTGCCACCTCCATAGCCCGGACATAATTTGAGGCGGTTCGATTGGGCATATTGACAACTTTCCATGCAATCCCGTTGTAATATGCCGCGCCATCCTGGGAGCCAGCCCAGAGATACCCTTTGGAGTCAATCACCAAACCCATAATCGCGTTTTGCGGGAGTCCATCTTTGTCAGTGTAGGTGCGAATTGAAGGATGGCCGTTGGGAGGCAGGTCATTGAGAGGTAACAGGGAAGTCTGGGCCGCGGAAGGTGAAATGGGCGTTGCCCCCGTGGTTGACGATTTGAGGCCATCGGCCCCCAGAACTTGAAGGATCCAGGCCCCACTCAAAATCAAAAGCACAACCATCCCACCCCGCCAGCCCAGATGGATCCCTCTGGGATTGACAGGCGACCCCCTCCAGCCGAAACCAGTTTGAAAGACCCGGGAAAAATGGTCGTCAGCAGTGGCCATGATGATTCGGTCAGGTGGTGTGGAAACCGGAAGTCAGTTGAGGTGAACCACTCTCTCCGGTTTTGAAAGTAGCTAAGAGTTGTATTGAAAACAAAGGGCTTAGCTGAATTGAGATTGTATGGGTGACCGCAAAAAGGTTCAAACGGGTGTCGTTTACACGCTTTTTGCTTGATGGGTGAGCCTGACCCGCAAAATCCAGGGGATCAGGAAATGGAAAGTCAGGTGTTGAAAAGAGATACGCAACTTGTTTTTAGCAAGAACCAGGGGCCGGTTGCAAATTGTACCTACCCAGAGCCAGGTATTTTGGAGGCTTTTGCCGTTGAACACTGGAATTACTTCGATTTTTCCTTGACAGGTTTGGTAACATTGCCCGCCCCTTTCTTGTTCTTTGGAGTCCTGAATTCGCGGCCAGGTGCTGGTCGAAAAAGCCAGCCTCACCTTTTTCAGGAATTTCCAACCACTCATACCAGGCCGCCTGATTTTCAGGGTGTCACACAGCGGCACGCCCTGGTTTTTGATCCAGTCCGGATGATTCTCATTTCCGACATCATATTTTTAAAGTAGAGGGAACGCTATGTTTTTCAAACAGTTTTATTTAGGGTGCCTGGCGCACGCGTCATATATGATTGGGTCTGAAGGGGAAGCGGCGGTTGTTGACCCGCAACGTGATGTTGAGATGTATCTGGCCGAGGCTCAGACCCAGGGGGGAACCCTGAAATATATTATCGAGACTCATTTGCACGCCGATTTTGTAAGTGGTCATCGGGAACTGGCCGCCCGAACCGGTGCCACCATTGTGTTTGGGCAAAAAGCCAATGCGCTGTTTCCTCATCGGGCCGTGGTTGATGGTGATGAGCTTCAGGTCGGGAAGGTCGTCCTCCGGATTTTAGAAACGCCTGGTCATACCCCGGAAGGAATTTCAATTTTGGTTACTGATACTGAAGATTCAAGCGCACCAGTAAAAGTTCTGACCGGCGATACACTTTTCATCGGCGATGTTGGACGACCGGATCTGGTTGGATCAAAAGGGTTTTCAAGTCAGGAAATGGCCTCGATGCTCTATGACAGTTTGCATCAGAAATTATTAAAGCTGGATGATTCAGTTGAAGTGTACCCGGCGCATGGGGCCGGGTCGCTGTGCGGGAAAAATCTTTCCAGCGAAACTTCTTCAACCATTGGGGACCAGCGACGGCTCAATTATGCGTTAAAGCCGATGCCACGGGAGCAGTTTGTGGCCATGATGACGGCTGATTTACCTGAAGTTCCGGCGTATTTTCCTCTGGACGCTGAAATCAACCGAACCGGTGCTCCACCGCTCCTGGATCTTGGGCCAGCCAGGGAATTGACACCTGAGGAGGTCAATAAGCTGATCCAGCAGGGGTATCTGGTACTGGATACTCGTCCCGCCCCCCAGTTTGGAAGCGGGCATATCCCAGGTTCGATCAACGTTGGTCTCAAGGGCCAGTTTGCCTCGTGGGCTGGAAGTCTGATTCCCCTGACCACACCCCTCATTTTAGTTGTTGAATCCTCTGATCAGGTTCCTGAAGCTGTCACCCGACTGGCCCGAGTTGGAATTGAAACGGTTGGCGGGTTCCTGGCTGGTGGTATTACAGCCTGGCAAGCGGCTGGATTGGCCCAAAATACAATCTCTCAACTCTCAGTTGAATCACTGAGTCAACGACTGAAAACCGAACCCAGGTTACAGGTGGTTGATGTGCGCCGACCAACCGAATTTGTGCAGGGGCATGTTCCTACGGCTTTGAATTTTCAACTGGCCCAGTTAGAAAAAAATATTGATCACCTTGACCCAACTCGACCAACCGCTGTCATTTGTGCTGGCGGCTATCGGTCCAGTGCTGGAGCAAGCCTGCTTTCCAGGCATGGGTTTTGCGAGTTGTTCAATGTTGTGGGCGGCACCGCCGCCTGGGTCCAGGCCGGATTGAAAGTGGAAGGTGAGTGCGAATCCGTTGCCTGTTCATAGACCCACACCTTCAAGCTGAGCTATCCCGTGCCCCTACACCGTGAGTGGCCAGATTCAGACAGGGAGACTGCCCCGCATGGCCGGAATCAAATAACTCTTTTTTGGGAACAGGCCCGACCTGAACCCACGATTATCTCCCTGTTTTCCCCAGGTCGAATCTCTCAATCCGGTTACATCCAGGCCCTCGGCGATCTTCTGATAGAACGCCCCGGAATCAAAGCTCATGCCGCGATTTCTATTTCCGAAAATTGATTGGGTCTGGCACATTGGTTGCAATTGTGTGTGCATCCTAAAGCTCAGTGCTCAAGAAAGATCCGTTTATGCCAGTTTCTGAACGAAATCAAGTTGATACTATTGCTCCAGTGCTGGAATTTCGACATGTCGCTTTGAGTTTTGGTGACACTGAGGTCTTACGAGACGTGAGCTTTACGTTGCACCAAAATGAGTTGATTTGCCTGACGGGTACAGCGGGGACAGGGAAAACGGTTACGTTGATGTTGGCGATGGGGTTATTACAACCCGACGATGGGCAGATTTTGATCTATGGTCAAGAAATCGAGCATTTATCCGAGGAAGCATTGCTGGCACTTCGCAGTCGCCATTTAGGCATTACCTTTCAGGAAGATGCATTGTTTACCAGCCTGTCGGTTTTCGATAATGCTGCCTATCGCCTGGTGGAACAGGGGTGGCGGGAAACGGATATCCAGGCGGCGGTCACTGAAATCATAGACCTGGTTGGATTAACCGAGGCGATGTGGAAAACCCCGGAAGAACTTTCCGGGGGGATGAAACGGAGGCTGGAAATTGCCCGGGCATTGGTTGGCTGGCCCTCGATTATGTTATTTGATGAACCCACCGCCGGGCTTGACCCGGTGAATGCCAAGAATATTCTCGATTTGATTTTGCAGGCGCGGGATCTGCATCAAACCTCAGCTATCTTTGTTTCAAAAGAACTGCATATTATTCCATACCTGGCTTCCCATCGGGCGCAAACGGATCCAGATAGTGGTGAAGTTCTGATTGTTCGAGCGAGCCCGGATAATCTGCCGAATACCCATGTGATGGTTCTGGCCGATGGGATTATGTCATTTTGGGGAACGGCGGGTGAATTTGCAGTGAGCCATGCGGCTTCGGTTCTGCCCTTAACTCACCCGGAACAAATTCCGCATGCGCCTGAAATTTATATACCGATCACGACTCAATCAATTCGGAAACCAAACGGAGATTCCGAAAATTCCTAACGCTTCTTGAAGTTACTCAGATAGTTTCCATGGAATCAAACTCGAAGTCTTCCTTTACTGATGTAGACCAACTCACCGCCGAATTGGAACGTTTGCGCGATGAGAACAACCGCCTGCGGGCTGAGAATTCGAAATTGCACCATCGTGAGGCTATTCTGGTCCAAAAAGCCAGGCTACTGACCTTGATTACCAAAGCCACGCGGGTCGGTATCTGGACCTGGAATGTAAAAACCGATGACGTTCACTGGTCGGATGAATGTTATCAGTTAATGGGGTTGGAACCGGAAGACACTCAATTGACGATTTCGTTATGGCGAAAATGCATCCACACTGACGACCACTCGCAATTGACGGATGTTTCCACTGCTTCAGCCGAGGGGAATTCCTTTGGTGACTATGAATATCGGGTTGTCTGGCCGGATGGAACCACCCGGTGGATAAGCGAAAAGGCGCGGCTTTTTCGTGATCTGGATGGGATGCCCGGAGAAATGCTGGGCGGAGTCATGATTGACGTTACTGATCGGAAGCTGGCGGAAGTGGCCTTACAGGAAAGTGAGCATCGGTACCGAACTATCTCTGAAATTACTTCCGATTATACCTACTCGTTGCGTGTCTGCCCTGATAAAACACTTGAGTTGGAATGGGTTACTGAGGCGATGTTTCGGATTTTGGGATACCCGAAGGAAATCATTTCCCAACCTGAAAACTGGTGGCAATTTATCCATCCAGATGATCGGGTGTTATTTCACCAAACCGGAGAAAGCATTTGGGCCGGGCGGCCAATTGTCAGGGAACTCCGAATGGTCACGATCCAAGGCCAAATTCGATGGGTTCGCGACCACGTTCGGCCCATTCTGGATTCGAACCAGCACCTTGTCCGGATTATCGGAGCCACCCAGGACATCACGGAGCAAAAGTTTGCCATCGAAGCACTCCGTCGAAGTGAAGCCCAAATTCGTCAGATTATTGATGTTATTCCCGGAGCCGTCTTCCAGCTTCAGGAAACCGAGAACCAGCCTCCTGTTTTTTCATTTGTCAGCGCCCAGGCGTATGACCTGCTGGGATGGTCAACTCAAGAAATTCGCCAGCTCCCCATCCTTGGGCATCCCCTTATTCATGCGGATGACCTGGAACTGGCATATCGGACTTACCTTGAGGCCCGCCAGGCCAGCACGACTTTCGATCTTGAATTTCGAATCCTGACCCGCTCCCAGGCTTATAAGTGGGTTCGAACCTGTGCCGTTCCTCTGAAGAAATCGCCCCAGGTCGTCGAATGGGTGGGGATTTCGTTTGATATTTCCCGCCAAAAAGAGAATGAGGATGACCTCCGGTATCACCGCGAACTGTTTGAAACAATTTATACCAGTTCGACGGACGCCATTTTTTTGGCCGACACTCAAACTGATTGTATTATTGATTGTAACCAGCGTGGGGTTGAGTTATTTGAATACCCAAACAAAACGGACATGATTGGGCTCCGGACACAAACCTTGCATAAAACCCCGCTCCCGGAGGTTGAGAATCTCAACCTCCGGAGTGAGATTCAGGGTGGTCAGACTGCGACATCTGAATTTGAATATGTTACCAGCTCTGGCCGGGTGTTTTGGGGGAGCCTGGCAATTAAAATGATTTCAGTTGGCGGCAAGCGGCTCAATCTGGTCCGCATCACGGATATCACAAATCGCAAGCGAATTGAGGAAGAGCAATACAAAATCGCCAAACTGGAATCGCTTGGGGTTTTGGCAGGGGGGATTGCACACGATTTTAATAATTTACTCACCGCAATTATTGGTAACGTCGAACTCGTCAGAAGTTTTGTCACCAATCCCCAAAAAGTGCTTGCCCGCCTGGATGCCGTTCAACGGGCCAGTGATCGGGCGAAAGGTCTGGCCCGGCAATTACTGACCTTTGCCAAGGGCGGTGTGCCGGTGCGGGAAATTACCAGTTTGGAGCATTTTGTTCGGGACACGATTGTGTTTTCCCTGCATGGTTCGAACATTCATGCCTCGTTTGAGTTTGACCCTAATTTATGGCTCGCCGAGATTGATCCTGGGCAAATGGGGCAGGTTTTTCAAAATCTGGCCCTCAATGCCCGTGACGCCATGCCGATGGGTGGTGAGCTTCGGGTTCAAGGGGAAAACATCGTCCTGGCCGAAACTGGCCAGTACCCGCTCACCCCAGGGACCTATATCAAGATTTCCGTCATTGACCATGGGATTGGAATTAACCCTGAACACTTACCCAAAATTTTTGACCCCTATTTTTCAACCAAGGAAACCGGGCATGGGTTGGGGCTGGCGATTGCTTACTTTGTGGTCAAGAAACACAATGGGTATATAACAGTTCGATCAGAGGCCGGGATTGGGACACAATTTGATATTTTTCTCCCTGCCAGCGGAAATTCAGAAAAACCTGATCCTTCTCGTTTACTCACTGACTCAACTGCACTGAAACCATTGAATTCAAAACGGATATTGATCATGGACGATGAGGAAATCGTCCGTGAAACCACGCGTGAAATGTTAGAAGCACTTGGCTATGAAATTGAGGTAACCAGGGATGGAATTGAGGCGATTGTGTGTTATGGAAAAGCACTGGAGGCTCGTCGGCCCTTTTCAGGGGTCATTTTAGACTTGACGGTTCCTGGAAGTATGGGTGGACAGGAGACGCTGGTGAAATTACGGTTGATTGACCCGCAGGTGAAAGCAATCGTGTGCAGCGGGTATTCAAATGATCCGATTCTGGCTGATTGTACCCGCTATGGGTTTAGCGGAAAACTGGTCAAGCCATTCTCTTTGACAAGCCTTGAAGAAGCCTGCCGCGTCTTTGCGGTTCCGGATTCCAGGGGATCAGACCAGGTTTAAAAAAAGAAAAACCCCTGTTGAAAACAGGGGTTAATTGAAAGTAAATTTATTCAGTTTATTGAAATTATTTCCAAAATAAATCACGAGGAAAAAGAGCAAAACCCATTCCCAGTGGAATGGGCTTTGCGAAACAGTGAGGAGAGATTACTGGCTTGGTGAAGCCGCCTGAGCGCCGTCATTGACCACCACTGTTTGATTTGCCCCGGCAAAAGTAACGCCGCTTAAAACGGCATTGTCACCTTGTTTGCTAAAGAAGACCTCGGTTGAAGTCACTTTTCGGCCCCGGTCTTTGAGTGAGCCAGTGGTCTTTGCAAGTTCTTTGCCGCGTTTGAGAATGATGAATTCCCCGGTCTGGTCGTTGAATTTCACATCGTAGGTGCCGGCCTGGATGGTTGTTCCATTCACCACGATGTTGCGGGAAAAGGTGATTGATTCTTTCTTTTCACCAGCCAAAACCGGGAGGGTCAAGACTGCTGAAAGCGCCAAAATTGAGAATGCATGTTTGGTAAAGTTTTTCATTGATCGTCTCCTCAGTATTCCAATTCAGTGTGTATTTCGGCTCGGGAGCAGCCGTTTCAGTTCGTTCGGCTATAACGGGAGACAAAAAAAAATGTTCTTTTTCACACCGGAAAAATGAAAGTCTTTTAACCATTTTTTACAAAACTTTACATTCAAGCTTGAACCAATTTCTAAGTCATTGAAAAGAGAAGCCGCATTACGTGGTTATGGTTTGCGCCGAAAATTGCTGGTTGAACCAGGGAGGGTGCTGAGCTTTACAGGGGTTTTACAGATAGCAAAAAAATGCACACCATCTTGTTCGATTTGAAACGGATGGTGTGCAATTGGAAGGAGAGGTGCATCAATCGAGAGAAAGCAAATCAGGCAATAACTCTGACCATGGTGGCCTGGGGACCTTTTTCACCCAGTTCTTCAACAAATACCACGGGCGTCCCAACCGAAAGGGCTTCAAAATCGCCGTTGTTGAGGCTATTTCTGTGAAAATAAACCAGCTCACCGTCGAGAGTCTCAATAAAACCGTAGCCTTCGGTGACAAACAACTGACTGACCATTGCCACGGGCGTGCCGTCATGATTTTTCACATCGTGTCGTTGGCGGTGTGCAAAATCCTGCAATTTGCGGCGCACACCTTTAAACGCGTCTCGAATCGTGGTGTACATATCCTTATGCGGACCACTGATTTCAACTTGTTTTGATGTTTTAGGGGCACCGGTGTGCTGGAGCGAGTTATATAAGGTCGGTTCCTGCTTCACCACAATTTCACTTCCTGGCACGTGGAGATCAACCGTAACCAGGCAAGTATTGCCTTGTTGGTGATGCCGATGGGGGATTTCGACCACAACCCGACAACTGATGATCTCGTCGAAATAGGTTTGAAGTTTTTCGACTTCTTCTCGAATTCGGGTTTCAATCGCTTCCGAGGAATCCATATTGCGAAAAGTGATTTGCAGTGGAACCGTCATAAACAGTCTCTCTTTCTAGAAAATGGGTGTTAATGCCAATAAATAAGGTGCAAGTCAAAGTGAAGATAACTCCCAACCAGAAGACAACCTTCGATCCAGTGGGGTTGGGTTACCTGCAACTTGCAAGAATTACCTTATTTCAGAGAGGGTACAATGCCGCACGATTTCGACTGAACAGGGGGCATGGATGGCAATCGCATCAGAGACGCTCCCGAGCCGTATTCGGTCGATTCCGCTCCAGCCACGCGTTCCAACCACAACAATGTCGGCATTCCAATTGGCGGCTTCTTCAAGGATGGCTTCTTTGGCATACCCAACCAACACCGAACTGGAGAGTTCGTACTCATTGCCTTCGAGACTTTTGAAGGCTGAGCGAACCGCTTCCTGAGCATGTTCCATGACCTCGGGAGAGATTTTACTCGCGAGTTCAGAAGGTTCAGCCCAATGCGCAGCCAGTGATCGAGCTGGTTCCGCAACTGTGACGATATAGAAAAGACTTCCAGCCGGCCAGGGGTAGTTGGCCACTGAATCAATGGCCGCCTCGGCTTCTGGTGTCCCATCGGTTGCGATCATAATTCGCATGCCAACGCTTGGGGATGGTGGAGGGCTTTCAGCTCTGGGACGTGCGATCCAAATCGAGCAGGGGGCTTCGCGCAATACCGCTTTGGCCACGCTTCCCATAAAAAATTTCGGGATCTGGCTTTTTCCCAAGGCACCCATCAGGATAGTGTCAACTGACCACAATCTGGCATATTTAATGATGACCGACCGTGGGTCGCCTTCGGCAACCAGAGTTGTCGTTTCAACTCCGTTTCGATTCAGTCGGGTGGCTGCTTCGAGCACCAGTTGATGGGCCAATTCGGTTTCCAGCTTGATTCGGGAGGGTAACTCAGCCGGGGTGACGTCAAACGATTTGGGATCAACCACGCACAGAACACCAATCACGGTATCAATCGGCCAGGGCCTGGCACAGGCTTGCTGGAGAGCAAATTGAGCATTGGAGGAACCATCAAGGGCGAGCAGCAATTTCATAAGACACTCCAAATAGCAACCGGTCAAAATTCAGAGAGTTCTCAATCAGCGTTGAACGTACAAAAGTTGCCCCTTTGTTACGCTGATTGGGAACCCTCGGCCTCTAGCAGTGCAACTCCTATGCCAGCGATAAATATCTTCGATTTTTTCCTGAAAAAGAATTGACCATAAGGTTTTTAATTGGATAACTCTATTAGAATCAATGCATTGGTGATTTTCTGAAAAACTGGGCATTCTTCCTCTCGGGCGTAAAATTCCACAAACCCGTGGACTTTTGCCCGTGATTGGAATTTTCACCGTTTCCGCGAGCTGAACTGGTTGCATAAGCCGGGAAGATTGTTGAAGATGGGATGACTGGGGCTGAGGGCTGAAAAAACCAGGGCTTGGGGCTGAAGAATATCGGGCTCAAAACATCGGGTTGAAGAACTGGTTTTATTTCATCCCTCAGCCTTCATCCCTCATCCCTTCGATTGCCCCAAGCCCCAAGTACTCCAAAGGAGAACCCCCTTCAATGAATCAGCTTTTTCTTGATCAACCACGAAAAATTCGCCAGGGTGAGGAACTCGATAGGGAAAACCTCCAGGCATTTTTGAGGAATCATATCCCTGATCTCGCCGAACCCCTTGAAATCGAACAATTTCCAAGCGGCTATTCAAACCTGACGTATTTTTTAAAGGCTGGTTCGACCGAAATGGTTCTCCGCCGACCACCGTTTGGCGCCGCGATCAAAACCGCCCACGATATGGGGCGTGAGTTTCGGATTTTGTCGAATCTGGCACGCGTGTATGGAAAAGTTCCCCACCCGGTTGCTTATTGCGAAGACCCCGCTGTGCTTGGCGCCCCCTTTTATGTGATGGAGCGGGTGAAGGGAATTATTTTGCGTTCGCGAAAACCCAAAGGACTGGACCTTTCTCCAGAAGTCATGCACAACCTGTCAACCGCCTGCATTGACAACCTGGCTGAAATCCACGCGATTGATTACGGTGCCGCCGGACTGGCTGACCTCGGGAAGCCTGATGGATATGCCGCCCGACAGGTGCGGGGTTGGACTGAGCGATACCAGAATGCCAAAACCGATGATGTTCCGGCCATTGACCGGGCGATGGAGTGGCTTGCCAGCCACCAGCCGGACCATTCGGGTGCCGCGCTGATCCATAATGATTACAAGTATGACAATCTGGTGTTGGATCCGGACCAGATAACTCAAATTATTGCGGTTCTGGATTGGGAAATGGCGACGATTGGTGATCCTTTGATGGATCTTGGTACAACACTCGGGTATTGGGTTGATCCAGATGACCCGGATGAACTGCAACAGGCTCAATTTGGCCTGACAACGCTCCCAGGCAATTTATGCCGCCGGGAACTGGTTGACCAGTATGCTGCCACCAGTGGGCGAGATGTTCGACAAGTGGTTTTTTACTATGTGTATGCGCTTTTTAAAATCGCCGTCATTGTCCAGCAAATCTACAAACGCTTTCGGTCAGGTCATACGAAAGACGAGCGATTTGCCCATCTGGACGTGATGGTTCGGGTGTTGGGTGCCTCCGCCGTGAGAGCGATCCAGCGCAACCAGATTTAGGGAGCGTTAAAAAACAACTTCCCGTTTTTATCGAAAGTCACCCGGAGAGATCCAATTTCAGAACAGGCAACCACGAAAAACACGAAAAACACGAAAAAGAAATCCAAGGACTTCAATGGGGTCTGAGCTTTTGTCAGGGAAAGTGCCACCGAACTCAAAAGAAAATGGCTTCGACCCAAATGAAAATCGGGAAGTTGTTTTTTAACGCTCCCCTCGTCTCCCTGGCGGCGGGTCATTTTCCCTTGGATGGAAATACTGACTTTACTTTGGGCAACGGTTTGGTTTGTTCAGCCACGGTTGCAATCACAAACAGTAAGGCGAGCCGATATTCGCAGAGGCGGTGGTGTTGCTCAGGATTGGAATCGTGCTGATGGCCGCAATTACAGGTATTGATAGCCAGCCAGTTTGAGAGTTCTCGAACCTGAGCGGAGAGTTTGGTTTCTTCGTTCTTTACTGCTTTGAGTTCGGTTGAAACGCGGGCCAGTTGCGTTTCCAGCCGGGAAATCTGCTGACTGGACCGCTTGTGGGTAATTTCCCAAGATTGACGGGTGTAGTGCATTCGCCGCCACAGGCGAAAAGTATATGCCCACCCACTGAGCGTCCCAATCGCCACAGCTCCGAGTACCAGGTATTCAATCTGCACGACGTTTCTCCTTTTTTCAAAGTGGCTTGTCCTTGCTTATCCTTTCAGGAAAAATTCCGGACTGTGAAAAAAGGCTTGACAAGACTTCCCAAGCCTTTGACTCTATTGGGAATTGCCTGTGAATTTCCTCGCTCCCTCAACGTCCCCTCAGCAATCAGTTTTGAAATCCCACACCAGATCGGACTGCTTTTGAGCTATTGCCGCACGCGCTGGTGTTTTCAAAGGAAGGTCGCTTTATGTCACTGTTTGGCACTTCTTATAGCAAAGAAAAGGTTCTGAAATCAGCCGAAAAATATGTCCAGCAAGGAAAGCTTGATGCGGCCATCAAGGAATATAAGCGAATTTTGGAAGTTGAACCCCAGGATTTAAAAGTGGTGAGTTCATTGGCTGAACTTCATTCCCGCAGCAATCAGACACGGGAAGCCGTCGCCCTGTTTTTGCGAATTGCCGAACATTATGAACGAACCAGCCAGATACCCCAGGCAATTGCTATGTACCGCCGGATTTTTAAGATGGACATCAACAATTACCCGGCGGCAGTCACCCTGGCGGAACTCTATCGCCAGCAGGGGAATCTTCCCGAGGCGGTCCAGTTTTATTTAGGAGCGGCCAGTGCCTGCCGGCGGACCAACCAGATCCCGACCGCGATCAAAATGGCTCGCGAAGCGGTGTCGCTCGATCCGGAATCTATTCGTGCCCGAGTAGAACTGGCCGGGGTGCTCCATCTTTCCGAAGAATATGACGAAGCCCACGATCTCTATGTCCAGGCGGGCCGCGAATTTTTACGCAAGGGCCAAAACAACGAAGGATTGGAGTGCTTTCGGAAGGCCATGCTGGTCAAACCAGGGTCCAAACCAGCTTTAAAAGCCCTGACTGATATTTCACTCCAAATGGGGGACGCCAAAGGTGCAGTCCGCATGGTCAAACAGTTGTTGCTCAGTAATCCCCAGGATGTGGACCTGTTGATTTTACTTGGTCGGACGTGTTTGGGAGGAAGCCTCCTGGATGATGCCGAAGAGGCATTTACGACCCTGGTTCAGCTCGACCCCCAGCGGTATGAATATTTACTTGAAGTTGGGCGGCAGTTTCTGAAAATCGGAATGTTTGATCGTACCATTCAAACGGTTCAAAAATGTGCCGAGCACGTCGTTGCCCGAGGGCAAAAGAAAAAAGCCACCGCCATTTTAAAACAAGTGATTCAGTTGGATCCAAACCACCTGACCGCCATGCAAGTCCTGGCCGATGTGTATGACGGCGCCCGTGAGAGACAACAGGCCACAATGGTGATGCAGGCCATCAAACCTGATGAAGACTTCGAAGACGATCTGGATCAATATAATTACAGCACTGAATTGCTTGAAAGCATGGTCCAGCAAAACCCGGCCTTTGCCCAGGCCCGGATTAAAATGCTGGAGGATATGGCTGTTCAGCAACCTGATTACCTGGAGGTCTGGCAACAACTCCGGCAAAACTACCTGGATAGCCAGCTCAAGGAAAAAGCAGCCAAAGCCTGTCTGGAACTGGCCCGGATTCAATTGGCCCGAGGAAATCAGGATGCCTCGGAAGCTTCAAAAGCTGAAGCCTATGAACTGGATCCCGGACTCCGGCCTGTCCGTCCTATGATTCAGGTTGCCGAAGGTGAAAGCATACCGCTCACCGATATTATGCCGGATGTTGGAATTGTGGCGAATGTCGTTGCCTCAGCCGACGCTGGTGTGGCTGAAGATGACCAGACCGTGGCCCTCAAGGCGCTTCCAGGTACCTTTAACCGATATCTCACGGTGGATAAATTTCAGAAACGGTATGAAAGTCTCTGGACAGACCCGATTTATTCAACCGAACCGCTCTCACTCATCAAAATTCAGGTTGATAACTTTGTCGGCGTGGTTGAAGAAAACGAGGAAATCCGAGAATCCTACCTGCAGCCCATTGCCGAAACACTTCATGACGAAGTCAAAACACCAAATGCCTATATTGCCTACTGCGGAAACGCGACGTTTTTTGCCTTTTTCCCGAAAGTCCATCCTGAAACCATTGAACACCTCGCTGAATCAATGCGAAGCCGCATCGAATCGCTCTGGTTACCCCATCCGGCCTCTGATGATCTTGATTGGGTAACGGCTTCAATCGCCACGGTGACTGCTATTCCCAGACAAGCCTCCCCAACGGTGTTGATCTCAGTGGTGAATAGCGGGTTGACCAACGCCACGTCCCGAGGCGGGAACGTGGTTGTGACCTATGGAAAAGCCTGAAGGAATGAAGAATGAAGAATTGAGAATGAAGAATTGAGAATGACCCAAATTTTGCCCAAAATAGCACCACTTTGCTGAAAGATCAGTACCGACCAGATCGAGACACACCTCGTGACCAGGAAGCGGCCAGGTCATTGAGCGGAATCGAAATTCACCGAAATTGAGCCTTCGCGAACGCGAAACTGACTTCCAGTTTGTTCTTTATGTCCGTTATGTCCGTTATGTCCTTTGGTTTTGGGTTCAATCAATCATCCAGATGACCAAAACCGAGGAAAAGATCAGTATTTTGGGCGAAATTTGGGGAATGAAGAATGAAGAAACAGGGATGACGGGTGTGGAATGTCCAAATTAACCAATTTTATCCTTAGAGTGCGGTCCTTGACTGCGAAAACAACCACGTCATCCAGTATTTGGAATTCTTTATTCTCAATTCTTCATTCTTCATTCTCAATTCTGCATTCTTTGTTCTGCATTCTTTGTTCTACATTCTTTGTTCTGCATTCTTCATTCTTTTTGCTGGCTCAACCTCAATCCACCGCTTTTCAAGTCGGAGAGAAGCCACCAGATATTGCCGAGTACGGGTACCCAACCTTTCGCACCTACACCGACCGGGACGGATTGCCGCAAAACACCATCAATCAAGTCACCACAGATCGCAAAGGCTATCTTTGGATTGGCACTCAAAATGGAGCGGCGTTTTTTAATGGCCATCGCTGGACGGTGGTCAACCTGCAGGGTGGAACGTTATCAAATCGGGTTCGGGCACTCCTTCAATCGGCTGATGGGAGTTACTGGTTTGGCACCGAGGACAGCGGGTTGCTGCGAAAAAATGGAGAAAACTGGATTGTCTTTTCCCGCTTGAGCGGGGCGCTTCTTTCAGATGAAGTGAAATGCATGGTGGAGACAGTCACGCCAACCACGGCCAAAAGCACACTTTGGGTTGGAACGTCAGCCGGTCTGTCGTGCTTTGAAGGTGGAAAATGGAAGCACTATACGGCTGAAGATGGAACCCTGCCCAACAACCGGGTCATGTGTTTACTCCAAACCACCGGGGCAAATGGTTCACCGATTGTTTGGGCGGGAACTGAAGGCGGGGGATTGGTCAAGTTTGAAGACGGGACGTGGACCCGGCTTGATACCAGTGCCATCGCCAGCAATGCCGTGTTGTCATTAATGGCCACCACGTCACCCAAAACCCAAGAGCAAACACTCTGGGTGGGGACGTCGGGCGGGCTGGCACGAGTGGACCAGGGCACCTGGACTCTGTATGACATTAACAATGGATTGCCAAGTAATGTGGTTTTAAGTTTGCTTGAAACCACACTCCCAGATGGGACGCCGACAATTTGGGTTGGAACGTATGGCGGGGGATTGGCCCGCTTTGAACAGGGTCGGTGGATTACGTTTAATACCAAAAACAGTACCTTACCCAATAACGGAGTGCGAAGCCTGATCGAAACCAGATCTGAGACCGGAACCCGATTGTTATGGGTAGGAACCTATGGCGGGGGATTGGCCCGGTTTGAACAAAGCCAGTGGATTGGGTTCGACACCAAAACGGGTCTTCCCAATGATTTGGTGTATTCGTTTCTTGAATCGAAAACCCCGACCGGTGAATACGGGTTGTGGTTGGGAACTGGCGCCGGGCTGGTCTATTACCTCAACGGAGAAATCGAGACCTACACGATTTCCCCTGGCAAATTAAACTCCGATGTGATTTATGCGCTTCTTGAGACCCGGACACCGGAAGGTTCTCCCGTCTTATGGATTGGAACCTACGGCGGCGGGCTTTCCCGTTTTGATGGGAAAACCTGGCAAACCTTTACCGCTCCGGACCTTCCCAGCAACATTATTTATTGCCTTCATGAGACCCGATCACCCGCCGGGAACTCCGTGTTGTGGGTTGGCACTGATAATGGACTGGCCAGATTTGAAGATGGCGTCTGGCAAACATTTCAGATTGATGTGGGTCTGCCGGATAATGTGATCTATGGTTTGTTTCAAACGAAATCACCCTCCGGAGTTTCTACGCTCTGGGTGGCAACCCGCAACGGACTGGGGGCTTTTCAAAATGGGCAATGGACCAGTTTTGGTTCCGAGAATGGTCTTCCCAAAACGGCGATTTACAGTTTTCTGGAAACCAATTCATCAGGCTCGCAACCAGTTTTATGGATTGGAACTGGGGGGGCTGGGGTTTACACACTTGATCTGACGGGTTGGTACGGACCTGCCGCGCTAAAAACCATAAAACCATTGCCCGCCGAAATTCGAGGGACGGTTTTTCGAATGCTGGCAACTCGAACTGGGGCGCTGTATTTAACCACGAACACCGGTGTGGTTCGTCTGGTCCCGGCTGGTGGTGCTGCAATGGGAGGGCCGGGCTACCAGATTCAACGAGTATTTACCAATCAAGATGGGTTGCCCGGGGTTGAGTGCCTGAGAGGGGCTGCCCTGCAGGATCACAAAGGCCGGATTTGGGCCGGGACTGCTGCCGGTGCTGCTTTGTTTGATCCAGCCAAAGAGTTAAACGATACCTCCTTGAAACCGTTGATGATCGAACGCATTAGCGTCAACGGGCAAGTGATCGAACCTGCTCAAAATCCGGTTGTCTGGTCCTATGACCGGGACAATGTGGTGTTTGAATATGCACTGTTGAGTTACTTTCGCGAAACTGACACCACTTTCCAGGTTCAGTTAATCGGGTATGACAAAAAGCCGACGGCCTGGACGACCGACGCCAAAAAGGAATACACCAACCTGGAACCAAAGCGCTATACCTTTCAGGTATGGGGCAAAGACTATGCCGGGAATATCTCTGGACCGGTTTCTTTCTCGTTTGAAATCAAACCGGCGCCGTGGAATACCTGGTATGCCTATGTTTTTTATTTGTTTGTGATTATCGGTGGGGTGTATTTAGCGGTACAAACCCGAATCAAGACGTTGCAAAACCGGGCTGAAGCCCTGGAACGAGCCGTCCAGGAGCGAACGGCGGAAGTGGTTCGCCAGAAAGATGAACTTTCCGCCCAAAATGCCGAGATCATTCGTCAGCGCGATGAAATCACTGAAAAGAATCACGAATTGGAATTGCGCTCTCAGGAAATTCAGGAAAAAAACACCAAGATCATTGATAGCATTCTCTATGCCGAACGAATCCAACAGGCGACGTTGCCGTATCGCGAACGCATTGACCAGTCCCTGCGAGAATACTTTATCTTATTCTATCCAAAGGATATTGTGTCGGGCGACTTTTACTGGTTTCACTATGCCGACGGCATCAGCATTATTGCCTGTGCCGACTGTACAGGTCACGGCGTGCCCGGCGCCTTTATGTCCATGATCGGTAACAATCTGCTCAACCAAATCGTGATCGAGAATCGAATCCACGATCCAGCCCTCATTCTTGAAACCATGCACGGAGGCATCCGGCGGGCACTCAAACAGGACTCCGCCGAGACTGAATCCCAGGATGGAATGGATGTGGCGCTCTGCCGAATTGAGCGTGAAACCGGACAGGTTGTATTTGCTGGTGCCAAACGCCCGCTCTATCTGATTGATGAGCAGGGTGAATTTATTGAAATCAAAGGGGATACCAAATCAATTGGCGGAAAGCAGAAAGAGGCTCGCCGTACCTTTACCAACCATGAAATTCAAATTGGCAAAGGGGTTACACTCTACATGGCGACCGATGGGTATGGTGATCAATCGGGTGAGATTTCACCAAAATTTGGCTCCCGCCGGTTCAAAGAATTTCTGAAATCAATTTCCTATCTCAGCATGGAAGATCAATATGTTGCTCTGATTCACGAATTAAAAAACCATCAGGGCGCCGAACCCCAACGCGATGACATTACCGTGATCGGAATTCGGATTCCTGGAAAAAAACGGAAGGCGAGTGAACTTGTGAAGAAGTGAAATAGTCAAATAAGTACCTTACCGAAAATTTCCAGACATTTTAACCACGAAACACACGAACTACACGAAAAGAATCAAACACTTACCCAATCCAATATCTCAGGAAACTTATGACAAGGCACTTAGCGAAGTAGCGAAGTAGCGAAGTAGCAAATAGTAAAAACCAAAACGACTTGCTTCATGAGCGGTTAAGTAACGAAAAGAAGTGGAGTTCGTGACCTGCTGACTACAGACTACTGACTCCAAACTGGTATAAGGAAGAGGCGGCTGACTGGAGGGCGGTCAGAAATTCAGTGTGGCGAGGGCGGTTTTCAACCGTGACTGCAAATACCTGAGAAACATACCCATCCAGTTTTTGGAAACCTGAAACGTGATACAGCGACTGCAAATCGCTGGCAACCAGGGCTGGCGAAACAAAGAACCCTCGCCCGGTTGATCCAAGCAGTTTAATCAGTGTGCTGTCGGAATATTCACCCACCACGACTGGTGTCACGCGATGCCTTGTCAGCCAGGCTTCCAGGGAGTGTCGAAGCTGAAATTGTGGGCCAGGTATGAAAAAGGGGGATTGATTGAGTGATTCTGGCAGGTTTGAATTCCACTTTGAGATCAAATCCGGGGTGCCAAAGAGCATCAAATCTGATTCAACCAGCAAATGATTCTGTGGCCTGACGTTTTTCAGGGTAAGTGGACTATCACTGAGCACGATATCCAGTTCATTTCCTTCAAGTTGGGTTTGTAATTCTTCCGTGCGTAGTGTGATGCAGCTCAGTTTTAAGTCCGATACCTGGTGTTGGATGTGGTCAATTAACCGACAATAGAGAAGTTTCGTTACCCCTTCGCTCATACCAAGCCGAATAGGTGAAGTCATTTTTTCGGGCAATCCCTGCAGTGTATCAGTGAGATTTTTTCCCAGCGCAAAAATTTCGGCGGCATATTCAAAGACAATATTCCCGGTTTCAGTCAGCGTTTGATGTTTGCCTTTTCGGGCAAACAGCGGTTTTCCAATGGTTGTTTCCAGCGACCGAAGTTGCGCACTGAGGGTTGGTTGGCTCAACCCAAGTGTCCGGCTGGCCTGGATGACACTCCCCTCTCGGGCAACTGTCCAAAACAAAAACAAGTGGTGGTAGTTTAATTCCATCTGGAAATGTTCTCGGAAATACAGATGATCGAAGATTTGTTAAACTCATTATAGAAAATTTAACAAATTTAACAAGCATCCTGGAAAATATTAGAATCAATCTATTGAGCATGCGTTTATGAGCAAAACTGAACTAGCGAGGTCCGACGACAATCAGTGCAACACGTAATGCACCTGCGGATAGTGGTTCAATAATCATTTGACAGACAATTGACAGAAGAAATTAGGAGAACAATCAGTATGCTGAAAAAATTCTTGTTTGCGATCACATTCGTGCTGGCTACTTCATTTTCAACGCTGGCACAGGATCCGCCGGAGAACGAAGTGGTGGCCGGATATACCTATTTGCGCGGTGATGAGTTGAAGGCAAACTTAAACGGTTTCAATTTTTCCTACACCCGGTATCTGAATGATAACTTTGGGGTTACTTCCGAAATTGGGGCTAACTTTGACTCCGGCATCAATACGTTCACGTACTTGATCGGCCCGCAAATCGCGGCCAATCGGGGGGGAAGAGTGTCACCCTTTGCTCATATTTTGGTCGGAGGCGGGCGAGTGAGTATTGAAGACTTCGGATCCAGCAATGGGTTTGCCGTTGCTCTTGGCGGAGGGGTTGATGTAAAACTGAATGATAAAGTATCCATTCGACCTATTCAGATAGATTACCTTCCGATCAGATTTAACGGAGGCACAATCCACAATGGCCGCGTCGGTGCCAGGATAAACTTCCGATTCTGAGGTGACAAAGTGACAAGGTGACATCTGACAAGGTGACAAGGTGACATCTGACAAGGTGACAAGGTGACATCTGACAAGGTGACATCTGACAAGATGACAAGGTGACATCTGACAAGGTGACAAGGTGACAAGGTGACATCTGACCAAATGACAACGTGACAGAATGATCTATTGTCACCTTGTCAGATGTCACCTTGTCATTCAGTCACCTTGTCATTTGTCACCCGGTCACCCTGTCATTCAGTCACCTTGTCACCTCATTACGCTTCGCGAATTTTCTTTAACGCATCTGAAAAGTCTTCAATCAGGTCTTCGGTTGCTTCCAGGCCGACCGAAAGGCGAATCAAGCCGTTGCTAATGCCAGCCTTTTGCCGATCTTCAGGTGATAGCCCTGAGTGAGATGTCTGGACAGGCCGGGTAATCAGTGATTCAACCCCACCCAGACTCGGCGCTACGACAGGCAAAGTGACGTTTTTCAGAAACTGTTCTGCCGCCCGTTCTCCGCCTTTGAGTTCAAAACTCAACACACCGCCATACCCTTTAAACAGCTCGCGTGCAATTTTATGATCTGGATGGTTTTCCAGCCCGGCATAATTCACTTTTTCAACTGCCGGATGTTCCTGGAGAAATTGTGCCAGTCGGAGTGTGCTCTGGTTTTGATATCGCACCCGCACCGCCAGGGTTTTCAGGCCACGATGGAGTAAAAATACAGCGTGGGGATCAAGACAGCCGCCCAGATGGTTGATTTTATGGGCAATAGTTCTCAGCAATGATCCTCGTCCAATAATAGCGCCGGCGACAATATCTGAATGCCCGTTAAGGTATTTGGTGCAACTATGGAGCACCAGATCATAGCCGATTTCGATTGGGCGAAAATTGATTGGGCTGGCAAAGGTGCTGTCAATAATCGAAATCAATCCGTGAGCGCGAGCAAATTCAACCACCCTCCGATGGTCAATAACCTGGAGCAATGGATTTGTCATGGCTTCGACGTAAATGGCGCGGGTATTTGGCTTGACCAGTGATTCCCATTCTTCCGGGGTGTTTGGCTGAATAAAATCGTAGGAAAGCCCAAATTCCGCAAAATCCTCAGTGACCAGATTATGCGTTCCGCCATACAGGCAGTTTTGCGCGAGCAGATGGCCGCCGGGTGAAAGCAGCGTCAAGAGCGTGGAAGAAATTGCTGCCATCCCGCTGGCTGTCACCAGCGCGGCTTCTCCATTTTCCAATGCGGCCAATTTGGCGTGAACCGCTGCGTGGTTGGGAGTGTTGTTGAGGCGGATGTATTTCAGATCGTGGTACGAACTCGTGCCTTCATATTCAAAGGTCGAGGATTGGAAAATGGGCATGGCGACCGCACCTTCAATTTTGGGGTGCGGTTCTCCGGCGTGGATGAGTTTGGTTTCAATGTTTTTGTACGTTTTGGTCATGGTTGTCTCTCTTTTTAGGGCTGGAAAAACCAGGGCTGAAGACTCGCAAGCTCGGGGCTGAGGGCTTGGGGCTGAAAGAAAACCAGGGCTGAGGGCTTGGGGTATGAACCCCGGTTTCTTCAGCCCCAAGCCCCAAGCCCTGGTTTTCTAGCCCCAAGCCCCGAGCCCTGAGCCCCAGGTCTTCCGCCCTACTCCTTATCCATCTTTGATTTCAGGGCTTTTTGAACATTGGCTGGCAGATTGGACAACAATTTGTACCCGGTGTCTTTTTCAATGGCGGCCACGGTGGTGCGAAATTCCTGCCAGTCGCGGGTTCTGACGTCTTCTTCGTTTGGCATGGAAATGGCGATCACGCGGGTGTTTTCAGTGATTCGGTTCAGGTCATTGCTTCCGTTTTTCAGAACCACAATCACCTTCCAGGTTTTCTTGGGTACTGACACCTTCCCGTTGGCGATTTTTTCTTTTTCGCCGCTTCCGCCGCAGATGATATACAACTCATTTCCGTCTTCGACGAGCCGGCGAGAGTATTTTTCCAGATTGGCCCAGGGGCCCTGATTATTTCCGCCAGCTTGAGGGATGATATTGGTCATCACAAACACGGCTTCGTTGTCTTTTTCGGTTTTGTCCCGGTCGGCTGACGGGCACATATGGCCCCGATCATAGCCACTGTTGGTGTAATCCTGCGGAGTCACTTTGTACCATCCCGCCGGAAGCTCTGGATCAGCTTTAAACTGGCTGCGTTCAACATCGCCTAAATCGTTTTTGTCCAGATGCCAGGAAACCCAGTTTGGAATTCCTTTATCGCGGTTATAGCTCATCGCAAATTGTTTGCGTTCGCTCAAGAAGTTCGCCGGGCTGGAAGTATCCGGTTTGGCATTGCTTGGGTTCCCAAGCGCCAGGTTTGAATTGGCGCCAGCTTTGGTGTTTCCACCTGAAGTGTCAGTCGAAGACTCTTTCTCCGTGCCGCCTTTTTTGTTGTCTGAAGGGGGTTCTGGTGGGAGGCAGGCGGTTAATCCAAGTGACAGGCTCAGTACAACAGCCATCAATCCAAGCTTAAAAACAGACTTTGGCATAAGTGATTTCTCGATCCTGGTTGAAAAAGAGGATTTGCAGCCAGTTGGGCAGAAATGACACGGATGAGGCTGCACAGGGAATTGATTCTTCACACTCTAGCGCAAAGCACGGGTTGAGTCCAAAAATCAAAGCACTCGCCTCCATGAGATTTGTTCCCAGTTCGTTCTTTTGGTCCTTGATGTCCCTTAAGTCCTTTTCAAACAACCAGGCGAAGTACCTGTAACTTGTTGGGAAAATTGTATTTTTTTGAACCCTGAACCCTGAACCCTGAGCCCTGATTGGCTTTCACCGGTCAACTTTATCGCGGTTTTCAATGATTTTTTGGACTGAATTGGTTTAGAGTTGGGTTAACTTGCCTATACATCGCACTGCACGTCAACCGACCTGTTTTACTCCAAAAACCAAAATCAGAAACTCAGTTGGAACCCCGATTTATGTCACCTAAGAACCAAAATCCACGCCAAACACAAACAGATAAACTTCATAAAATAAAGATTTTTCAGCGCGTACGCACCAAATCCCGATTTTTTCTCTTTCTATTGACGAGCTGTCTCTTGCTTGCTGGAGTTCAATATCGAAACGAAGCCGCACTCCAGGCCGCAACTGGCCCCCAGGCCCGATTCGCTTCAACAAGTGCTCAAAAGAACCAGCCGACCCAAAAGATCCCAACTGCCAGCCAGGAGAGTCCGATTGCTGAATCAGCCTTACAGCAGATGCAGTGGTTGATTGAGGCCAAGGCAAAACGAACACCAGTTCAACGGAAAATTGATTCAAATTTGCTGTTTTTGCTTGAAACGAGTCAGGGAACGAATCAAACCCGGATTCCAAATCAGATGCTGAAACCAGCGGTTCAAACTGGCACGGATGGCCGGGTTGAAGTGGAAATCTGTAGCGAACTCTCTGACACCGTGCTGCAGACAATTACGGCTGCTGGCGGACAGATCAGCTATAAATCTCCCAAATACAGAACGATCCAGGCCAGACTTCCGCTTGCCTCTTTGGAAAAGATTGCTGCATTCCCGGAAGTGTATTTTATCCAGCCCCGGCAGGAAGCTTTCACCCGGCGGGCACAATCTCCAAAATCCAGCCAGATTCAAATCCAACCGGAAACTGATGATAGTTTTGAAGCTCGATCCAAAAGAGTTCAGTCATTTTTAACCAGTGCGATTCCACAACTCGTCCAAACCCAGAACGGAGCGCTTCGTCAGCCATCGAAGGTCAACACCACCGAAGCCGATGTTGCCCATCGTGCCAGACTGGCCCGAACGACCTTTAACGCTGATGGAACGGGAATCAAAGTTGGCGTGTTGTCAGACAGCGCCAGTTTTGCCCAGTTGCGGAGCCTCCAGCGAACTGGCGATCTGCCCGCCAATGTGACCATTTTGCCGGGCCAGGAAGGCGAAGGGTCAGACGAAGGTCTGGCGATGCTTGAAATCATCCACGACATTGTTCCTGGAGCACAGCTTTTCTTCGCCACGGCCTTTAACGGAATCACCAGTTTTGGCGATAACATCCGGGCGTTGCGGGATGCCGGCTGTGACATCATTGTGGATGACGTGGGGTATTTTGCCGAAACCGTTTTTCAGGATGGTCAGGCGCCAAATGTCATTTCACGGACGAATGGCGGTGTTCCACTCCAGGCAGTGATTGATGTGTCGCGAGACGGCGCACTGTATTTTTCATCGGCTGGAAACTCAGGGAATAAAAATGATGGCACGTCGGGGGCCTGGGAAGGTGACTTTGTGGACGGCGGCCCCATTGGGCGACCAATCCAGGGGGCTGGTTCGCTGCATGCCTTTGCCCCAGGGAAAAACTTTAATGTCATCACCGAATTGTCTGGCGGAAGCCGTGACTTTTTCACGCTCAACTGGTCAGACCCGATGGGCGGGTCCGCCAACGACTATGACTTTTTCCTGTTGGATGCCACAGGACGAAATATTCTTGGTTTTTCCACCAACCCTCAGGATGGCAGCCCAGGAAGCGACCCTTTTGAAATTATTCCGTTTAATGGCGGTTCAACCGTGAATACCGGAATCCGGCTGGTGGTGGTGAAGCGTCCAGGGGCGGCTGTCCGGGCTCTCCATATCAGTACCAATCGCGGAGAACTTGAAATCAGCACTTCCGGTCAGATTTATGGTCACGCCTGTGCCGGTGAGGCGTATGGTGTCGCCGCCGTGAATGTCGCCACGGCACAGGGCGGTATCTTTCGCGGAGGCCCTGCCAATCCGGTTGAGACCTTCAGTACCGATGGGCTCCGGCGGTTGTTTTTTGATGAAGCCAGTAACCCCTTGACCCCAGGAAATCTTCTGTTTGCAACCAATGGCGGCGTCAATCGCCAAAAGCCGGATATTGCCGCAGCAGACGGAGTCAGTACCGCAACAGATGGATTTAATCCATTTTTTGGTACTTCAGCGGCGGCCCCGCACGCGGCGGCGATTGCAGCGTTGATTCAATCAGCAGACAGGTCGCTCAAGCCAACTGATATCCGAACCATTTTGCAAACTTCGGCACTCGACATCGAGGAACCTGGGCCGCGTCCCGGAACTGGCGTTGATCGGGATTCAGGGTTTGGATTGATTGACGCCTTTGTCGCACTGGCGCAGGTCAAAAAACAGGCAGTTATTCAATTAAAAAATGTGACCTTCCGCGAAGCTGCCGGCGGGAATGGAAACGGGTTTGTGGAACCCGGTGAATCGGGTGAACTCCTGGTGACGGTTGAAAATGTCGGTGGCGGTCCGGCAACGGAGGTGATGTCTTCGTTTTCGCTGGCGAGTCCTGTTCCAGGCGTGACCTTAAATGGAGGCAGTGCTATCAGTTATGGAACCGTGGCCCCATTTGAACAAAAAACGGCAACCGTGCCGGTGATTGTGACCCTGTCGCCAACTGCACCTTGCGGCGCCAATCTGGGAATCAATATTTCTGCTTCGTTTGCTGGAGGTCCCTCGCCCAGCACCGACACCATTTCACTCCAAACTGGATTTGTGGTTGCCATTGACGGAACGCTTGGAAGTCCAATGTCTTCAAGCTTATTTACCAGCACGACCGGGATTCAGGTGAAAAAACGATTGGCCAGGTCTGGGACTGAATTTTCGACCTGTGAAACGCCGAAACGCGGGCAGCTTTTTGATGATGAAAAGGGGCAACGAAAATTTGATGCCTACACGCTCAAAAACCCAACCAGCAGCCCGATCTGTGTAACCGTTGCGTTTTCAAGCACCTGCGGGAGTTCCGACTTGTTCTCAGCCGCTTATGCTCCGGCGTACAACCCGAAAAAAGCAATTTCAAATTATCTTGGAGATGCAACGTTAAGTTCCCCGAGTCAGTCAGCGGAGCAGACCTATTCATTTATGGTTCCAGCTAACTCTGATTTTGTCATTCTGGCGGTCGCGGTGAACCGGGTCGGAGACAATGACGGAACAGGCTGTCCGTACAAAATCCGGATTTTGGGCGTTGGATGTGGGGCACAATAATTAGTGCAACATCTTGTTTCAGAGGAGGATACAACGGGTACAGAATAATACTTGTTAATGAAAAGGAAAGAACACTCTGTTGGCTTCAGCAAAGTCGTCATTGAGAACATTTCAATAGACGTAAATTTGATTGGAGGTCAATATGAGCCAATACATTTGGTTATCACTCGTGGCAGGGTTCCTTCTGATTCCTGTCTCCTGGTTTTCACTTCAGGAAAATACGCCTTCATTTCTGTCACCCGGTCCGATGGTGCTGGTGATCCCGTTATTTCTCGAAATACCACGATATATCATCGTGCTTATTCCCACCGTTTTGTTTTGGCTATGGAGTTTTCATTTATTGAAAGGGGAAATACAAACCCCGTTTCGCTCACTCGTTCTTTGTATTCTCCTGATAGTGTTGAGTGGAATAGATCTGCTCTATTGCTGGCCCTATGGTGTGGCATATCAAGGGTTTCATCACACGCTTTGGATGTGCCTTTTGAATGTATTTTTTGGGTTAATGCTCATCCTGATGGCATGCATTCAGAGTGTTAAACCTTCATTTGGCTTAAACCTGGCTTTTCACTTTTGGATTTTTCTTTGGCTGGGTTGGTGTGCCTTTCCTTATCTGGGTGAAAGTCCATAGGAGAGATGTTGTATGAGGAACCTGTTTTTTCGAACGGTTTTGTGTTTCGGGTTTTGTATCGTCCAGTTGATTCCAGCCACAGCTAAAGGAAGGGAATATCTGGTGAATTTCCCGTTTGCGGTTCTGGATGGCAGTGGTGAATTGATTCAAACTCAAAAAAATACTCACCAGCCAAAACTGGATCTTTCAAAATTGATTTCCATCAAGTTAATTCCACCAGTCCAACCTTGTTCAATAAACAGTGCCTGCGCCGTAAAGGTTCAAATTCAGAATATCTCCGGAAAATTACTTGAAATCAATGACCCGGAAGTAACCCTTTTTTTGGATTTAGGCAGTGTGGACCAGCTTGATCAAAATGGAAATTTGCCTCCGGGAATGTGTTTGGCGCCAGTTGATTTAGGGACTGGAGAAACTATTGGACCCGCCGTAGAACAAACACCCCTGGTTTTGCGAAAAAACGAAAAAAAACAAATCGAAATGGATCTCTCACGGTTAGCCTGGAACTCTACTTACCACAGAACTAAATGGCCAAATAAACAATTTGGCGAGCTGGTTTCGACCGGAAAACACACACTTCAATTTGTTATCAGTAAATCGATTCACGACCCAATAGACAAAGATGGTCAAGTAACCTACTGGCTGGAAAAAACAAGGGTGTCCTCAAACCAAATTTCCCTGACCGTGACTGAATAATTTCTGGTAATGAAGCCCTGAACCGTGAAGGAGTGACCATGAAGACAAGATCTTTATTTTTGGTGATGTTTGGCCTGTATGTTGGGGCTTGCCAGTCAAATCCAGTTCCTCAAAAACCATCGCTTGAAACCAAACCAGTTCCTGAAAAGGCGAATTTGGTTACACCGCATCAGCCAAAGCTCACCCGAAAAACGGTTGTTCATCTTGTGCGACCACACGATAGAGCCTTCATCATGATTGAAGATAAACAGTATGGTTTTGCCCCGAACGAGTTGTGCCAGGCACTCTGGGAGCACAAACAAAAGTGCCCTGATACCTACTATGAGTTTGAATCAGATATGAAACTTGATGCTTCCCTTGAACAGCAGATCCGGAATGCGTTTCGATGTGCTGGCGTTCGGGTTTGGCGGTTTTGGTTACCAGTTGGAGCTATTCCTGGTGGCCTTGAGGAACGTAAAGATGGGAAATTCGATTTTGGGCCAAGCTGAAAAAACTGCGGAGTGCGGTGTCAAGCCACCGCACTCCACACAGGGTCATCGTCCTTTTCGAGCCTTGAGCACATTCCGAACATACAGTTCGGTCACGGGTTGCTGCTGATAGTTCTTTCCAAGCAGAGCCTGTAATTTGGTCATAGCGACTTCGGGGGAATCGCCGGTGTTGGCCTGATGCCGCTGCCAGAATTTTTCCCACCAGTCAGCCGGCTGGATTTTCGCCCCGACATATTCGGTCACGCGCCCGGTTTCGCCTTCGGTAACGAGACTTCCGACATAATCGCTCTGGGCATACACCCGGTCAATTTGTTGTTTGATGGATGCCAGATCGGCAGGGCTGACCACGCCGTTTGAAGTTGCCTTGTAAAACTGCACGGTCACCCGAACCGGCAAATTTTCATCGCGTTCGATTTCGAGATTGTCAATTTCAGTGAAGGGCCCTTCGATGTCTCCGTGGCCAATGACTGCATTTTCAACATCGCTGCGTTTTCGAAGCGATTCCATTTCAGGCGGTGCCGCACAGGCCACGGTCATATCGCTCTCCACATCCTCAAACTGCATTGGACGCTTTTGTTTGAGCGGGATTTGAACCAGCAACACCATGTTGAGTCCTGTCTCAGTTTTTTCAGTCCCAACGGTTGGAGCCGTCCCAGGATCGGAAGCTTTTGCCCGGAAATCACTTTCGCGTTCACCGGTCAGACTGGCACGCTGGCCTCCGGCATTGTGAAACAACCGTTGGCCCCACACGGCGCCGGTTTCAAACGCATCTCGTTTGTTATCAATGACTGTGACGCTGGTGCCTTCGCGGGTGGCCAAAACAGTCAGCACGGCGGGGTCTCCGGCATAGGATTGATAATTAAATACCACCGGGTTAAATGTGGCCGAGCCGTTTTTCGGAATTGGCAAGAAACACGCCTGGGCACTCACCAGCACTTTGCTATCGCGTGGGGCAATCAATGTTTTCTTTGGGGTTTTCCAGGAACCAGGATTGGTCAGGTACAGCGTCGGATTTTCAAGGAGTTCATAGAGCGAAATCCGCTGGAGCGGTTGATCGTTTTGATTGCCGACCAGCAGCGTGAAATCACGTGGGTCGAGGTCGCAACTTTTATCCGAAAAGTTTGGAAATCGGATCACCGGCATACAGGTGACGGTGAATCGTTCGGTTTTCGGGTCGCGGGCTGAAACCTGGATCGTCATATCACTGATGTTTGAACCGACTGCTGAGCCTTTATAGCGTCCGGTGTCTTCCCAGGTAACGTTTAAAATATCCAGCCCATGTTTGGTGGCCAGTGCCATCGCCTGTTGATTCGAAACCATTTGGGCCGTATCTGAAACAACTCTGGTATAGGCCGCAAATTCTTGAGCCGAAAGCGGTACCAGCTTTTTCTTTTCCACTGGTTTCTTTTCCGGTTGATCAGGTTGGGGAATGATTTCAGACGTTGCCAGTTCGTCAACCACCAAACCCGGTTGAGCTGACGCCGTTGGGATTGAGGTGCTCGAGCGGTTGAAATTTCGATAAACAAAACCACTGGCGAATGCTGTGGCCAGAATGAGAGCAATGATGATCAAATCTCTCCGGAAAATCATAGGAACTCCTTGTGTTTGGTATTTGGCGGCTGGGCCTGGGGTTTGAGGTTTTTTGGATACATTGGATTTTCAGCCTTCAGCTCAAAATCTTCAGCCCTCAGCCCGTTCTTCATAGTCTCGCCGGTTTCAAAAAGGTTCCCTGATGCTTTCACTTTCTTCACTTGGAAAAGCGGCGGTCAACCCGTAGAATTGCCCCGCGTTACCTCCGTCACTCATTCCCATGAAAGCTTTGTTGCCCCATTAACCCTGGTAATTTTTCCATTTTCAAATACTTATGGCTCAAACAAACGCCCTCAACATTTTGTGTCTTTCAAGTTTGTTTGCTGGTGCGGAATTTATGCGCGAATGTCGCCGGTTGGGGCATCGCGTATTTTTACTCACCAAAGAAAAAGCACTCAAAGAAAACTGGCCTCGTGAAAGTTTGGAAGACCTGCTCGCTTTGCCCAATGATGCTGAAAACAACCTGTTCATTGAAGCCGCCAGCCATATTGCCTCCAAATTCAAATTGGACCATGTCGTGGCATTGCACGAATTTGACGTGTTGACCGCGGCCTTGATCCGTGAGCACATGACTATTTCCGGCATGACGGCCTCCCAAACTCGGTTTTTCCGTGACAAATACACCATGCGAGTTGCGGCACAGAAGGCGGGCGTTCGGGTTCCTGACTTTGTACAGGTCCTCAATCACGATGACATCAATGCGTTTTTGCATCGGGTACCGCCTCCGTGGATGCTCAAACCCCGGTCGAGCGCCGGGGGAATTGGCATCCGCAAATTAACCAGTGAGGATCAGGTCTGGAATACCATAAAAGAACTTGAACACCGACCGCTGCTTCACGAACGTCCATCTCATCACCTGATGGAACAATATATAAAAGGAGATGTCTATCACGTTGATTCATTGATTTCGGGCGGGCAAATTGTGTTTTGTTCGGCCAGTCGGTATAGCCGTCCACCATTTGACATTTATCATCATGGCGGAATTTTCATCAGTTGTATCATTGAGCACGGCAGCGATGAGGAAAACCAGCTTTTTGAGTATAACAAGCAAATTTTGGACAGCATGGGGCTGACGGACGGTGTGGCTCACGTCGAATTTATCAAAGGCGCGGCTGACGGGGAGTTTTACTTTTTAGAGATTGCCTCGCGGGTCGGCGGAGCCTTTATTGCCGAAACTTGCGAAGCCGCCAACGGAATCAGTCTCTGGACCGAATGGGCAAAACTTGAGACTGCCACCCCGCAAAATCCCTATAAACCACCATTTGCGGCCAACAAATACGCCGGGATCATTATGTCGCTGGCCCGTCAGGAATGGCCAGATACTTCGGAATATACTGATCCAGAGATTGTTCATCGGGTGAAAAAACGCTATCACGCCGGTTTTATCGTGGCTTCACCCAGTTATCAGCGGGTACAGGAATTGCTCTCTCACTATGAGGAGCGGATTTCTGAGGATTTTACCGCAGTGGCGCCACCCCTCGAACGTCCTGAAGAGTTATGAGGAAAGTCGCCCTGCGGACGGAACGGAGGGTCATATGTTTAAAAATATTCTCGTCCCCGTCGGACTTTCAGAACGCTATGCTGGTGCCCTCAAAATTGCCAGCGATTTAGCCAGACAAAACGGCGGAAAGGTGACGCTCCTGCACGTGATCGAGTTGATCGTCGGCTTGTCGTTGGAAGAAGGGAAGGACCTCTATGATCGCCTGGAGCAAACTTCCCACGAGCACCTTGACCGGCTGTCAAACCAGTTGGAACGCGCCGGGATTCCGTTTGAAGAGATCATTCTCTATGGCCGGGTGGCTCAGGAGATTGTCCGGTTTGCCGAAGAAAACAAAAGCGACCTGATTGTACTGGCCTCACACCGGATTGACCCCTGCAATCCGGGATACAACTGGGGCACCAACAGTTACAAGGTCGGCATCCTGGCGCAATGCCCGGTCATGCTGGTCAAGTGAGGCACAAGAGCAGAATGAAGAATTGACTGGGATTGCTTTTTGAGGCAATGGGCCTGGTCCATCTTTTACCTTATACGGAATCGAATGAAACCAACAAGGGTGACAGGTGGGTCAGGCCCTTTGTTTTTCCCAGCCACAGTCGCTACTTGACGACAGATTGGAATATTCAGTTGTGGAAATACACCTGCATGAAACCAAAAATGCAGGTGAAGCCGTAGGCAGGTTCATCTCTGGCTACGATCATCACACTCACAACCTGGAGCACCAGATCCCAACCGGCAGCACACCACTACGGCCTGGTGGTCCCCATCACCGATCTGTACCTTGACCATCACTATTGCCTGGAAACAGCCATTTTGTGCGGCATCGCGGCTGAGATTCAGGCACTGACTAATTTTTTCAGAGAAGAAAACATTTTTGATTGCAGGATAGCCAGTTTTTTTCATAATTCGTGTTACGAAATTTAAATTTGTAGCACATTATCATTTATGAAGGATTTTGATATGTTCTTTTATGGAAGACTCACCCCTTTCACCTGGTGTCTCCCACGCACCTGGTTATTGCCGGCAATGCTGGTGGTCAGTTCCTGTTTCGGGGTTTCGGCCCAAACTCCGTATACAGTCGCCGGGATGTTGGTTGATACCCGCCAAGCACCGATTGCCGACGCCACGGTCATCATTCGCACCGCCGCCAGTGAACAATCGGTGACAACTGACAAGCAAGGTCATTTCCGGTGTGAGGTCACACAGAAGGTCACAGCGGTGGTGGTGGAAGGGAAGAATTTGATACGGATCGAGAAAACGATCAGTCCAGGCGAGAAAGTCGAGAGCCTCGAAATCGAAGCCGACTATATCGTGTCTCCGGTTCACGACACGATTGTCATCAAAGGCGATACGACCGAGCCGACCATCAACCGCCAGGATGATACATTGTATCGTGAAGGCTTTCCGGCTCGCGATGACCAACTGTTTTTCCAATTCGGGAGCGGCATCAACGCCGGCCAGCACGAAGGCGGCGGGAAAAGCCTTGAAATCCGTCGCTTCGGATTCAACCTCGACCATGGCGGTGTTGGACCGGGGTTGCTCGTGCGGGTGGATAATTTTGACCAAAACCAGTCCACCCAGGGGCACGGCCAGGGGTATCTCGGGCAACTCAAATCGCTTTCGAGCGAACTGGTGGATAATGTGCAAATCCTGAATGGTCCGTTTTCGGCCCAATACGGCAATTATTCCGGTCTCGGCGTGGTCCAGATTTCACTCAAGGAATCTCTTGCAGAAACCGCCATTGTCCGGTTGCAGGGCGGCTCGTTTAACACCAAGCGCGGCTTTTTTGCAATCAGTCCGCAAAACGGATTTTTGGCCTACGAACTGACCCGCACCGACACCCCGTTTGATAAACCCTATGACCGCGACAACCTCACTGGTTCCTACAAGTTCAACCTGGGAGCGGAAAAAAGCCTGGCGTTCAAGTTCAATTTTGGCCGGAACGACTTCTTTTCATCCGGTCAGCTTCCAACTGACTTAATTGCCAGCCGCGATTTGGACCGTTTCGGGGCAATTGACGGCACGGAAGGTGGTCGGGTGCGGACCTTCAACGGTTCGGTGTTATTCAAGAAAGAGTTCCAGGACGGATCGTCCTTGAAACTAGACGGCCTGATGGCCCGGTCGCTCTTTGATCTCTACAACAATTTCACGTTTTTCCTGGAAAATGAAGCACCTGGCGATCAGTTCAACCAGCACGATTCGAGATTGCAGCAAAGCGCCAACGTGCAATATCTGAAGCCCTACAAAATCGGCGGATATGATGCGTTGCTGACCACTGGCGGCGGATTTCTGGCGAATCAGATTTTTGTCACGCTCAACAAAAGTTTCAAACGTGACCCATATCTCAATATCACTGACGTGCGAGCCAAAATTGCAACCTTCAGCGAATACGTCCAAAACCACTTCCATTTCGGGAGAGTGCATCTTGATCTGGGTCTGCGGCTCGACACCTTTTATTTTGGCGTCCAAGACCGGAACGAACCGCAGTTTGACGGTTCCACCACTTCCACCAAAGCCCAGCCGAAATTTGCGGTCGAATTTCATCCGGTGGAGCGCCTTCCGTTCGGCTTGTATTTCAACTATGGACGGAGTGTTACTTCGCAGGACGCGCGCGGCGTGGCCCAACGTCCAGAAGGCCCAAAGGTAGCCACCTCAGACTTTTACCAGACGGGCTTTGCCTTGAACAAAGAACGGTTTGGGCTCTCGACCACCACGTTTTTGATTGACCAGTCCCAGACACAGGTCTATATCACCGATGACAACACCATTGAACTCCAGGGGCCGAGCCGGAGTTACGGCTACGAGATCAAGGGTTCGGCCAAACTCCTGCGTTTTCTGAGCCTGAATGCCTCTGGAACTAGAGTTATCAATGCTTTTTTCAAAGGAACAGAGCCGCGTGAATATCTCTCAAACGCTCCTTCATTCACGTTCAATGCCAACCTGATTCTTTCAAGTCTGGCGGGTTTCAGCGGCGTGCTCAGTTACCGGCATATCAACAGCTATATTCTGGATTCGGTGAATACATCAATCCGGGCCAGCGGTTTGGATGTGGTTGATTTCAAGTTGGCGAAGAAACTCCCCAAAGGTGTCGAACTCAGCATGAACATTGATAACTTGTTCAACAAGAAGTATTTCGAGGTGCAGAACTTTGGTGAATCGCGTGTGCGCCCTGGTGCGGAGGCGGTCGAGCGCATTCACGGAACACCTGGGTATCCGTTCACGCTGACCTTTGGAGTGACCTATCGGTTTGGAGAAAAGTAATCCGACAGTGTTTGATTGCAGAAGGGGTATACCAATTTGGGCTGAGGGTATCGGGCTAAGGGCTGAGGGAAATACAATAGTCTCAATGTCTTAGCCTTTCCATAATGCGGGGATTTCATTCCAAAATGGTATACATTCTCCATTCTCAATTCTTCCTTCCTGTATTTTCATTCTTCATTCTTCATTCGTTTTTTGACCCACCCATCAATGACCGGGTCGGCCTCGCGGGGGATGATATGTCCGCAATCAAACACCTGAAACTCAACTGAACGGGCACGCTGTCGGAGCTTTTCGGCATTTTCACCCATCCGATCCGGCGTATAAAACTCATCAGTGGCACCACCGAGATAGAGCACGTCAAAATTTCCCGCCTGGTATTTTCCTTCACTCTCCCAATCACCTGGAATTCCACCAAACAGGCCCACTACGCCGCGAACTTTTTCGGGATGGGTGAAGGCATATCGAAAATTAAGTGCCACCGATTGCGAAAACCCAATCAGGAATGTCTGGGGACGATCAATGATGCCTTCGGCAGACAGGTCGGTGATGATCTGGTTGACATTGGTATGGTGCAGCACAACTGATTCGTGTGATTTAAAGTTTGTAAGCCACCCAAATCCAAACGATAAAGGTTTAGCTTCGTCGGGATAAACCAGATGCTGGTGCGGGCCTTGAAGGCTTGCGATGACACAGTCCTGTTTGATCATCCGCTGGGTCAGTCGGAGCATTGATTTTTTGTCTCCGCCATAGCCGTGAGTTGCAATGACCAGTGGCCGAGGTTGATTTCCTTCAGGTACATACAGGTCATAATAGCAGGCAAATTCCTGCACCATTCGTCGTTCACTGATATTTTCCATGGCACTGCCTTTCAGTTGAAAATTGATTGGGGGCTGGTTTGGCAAATGATAAAAAGGACGAAAAGGACCAAAATTCGAAGACCCGGAACCCAGATAAGTGACAAGGTGACCAACTGACAAGGTGACAAGGTGACAAGGTGACCAACTGATACCATTTTGGAATGAACCCACCGTATTACGGCAAGGTTAAACTATTGAAAAAACTGTATTTCCCTGACCCCTGACCCCTGACCCCTGACCCCGGTTCTATTCTCCCCTCAACACACCCAATGGTTTTTTCACCATGATGTCGAGGGTTGAAACGACTCCGACAAAAACCACCAGCAACATGGTCACTCCCACACCAGCGATATTGATCGAAGGATAAAAGTGCCAGTCAATTTTTAAGATTTTGGTTGAAACTGCCCAGGCTAACCCAAGAGCGGCGCTTGAACCGATAGTTCCAGCCAGCAGCCCAAGCAGGCCATATTCAACCAGGGTGATCAAAATGATGGCGTTGCGTTTGGCGCCCAGGGTTTTCAAAATCGCAGTTTCATAGATCCGATGATATTTGGTCATGGCGATTGACCCGACCAGAATCAGCACGCCGCACAAGAAAACAAAGCCGCCAATAAAGGAAACCGCCAGGGTAAACCCACTTAAAATAGATTTGGTGCGGTTGATGATGTCGAGGGCATCAATGACGGTGATATTGGGAAATTGCTTGATGATTGAGGTTTGAAACTGGCTGCGGGCTCGTTGATCAGTCGGGCCTTTGATTCCGGCCAGGAAAGTATGCGGAGCTTCATCCAGAACGCCTGGGCGAAACAAAATCACAAAGCCGGTGCGCGAGTTTCGCCAGTCTACTTTTCTCAGGCTGGTAACTTTGGCCGTGATCCGACGTCCCAGAATATCAACCGTCAGGGTGCTGCCGACTTTGAGCCCGGTGTTTTGATAGAGCATTTCTTCGATTGAAACTTCCGGCTCGGTGCTTGGGGTCGCATCCCAAAATTTTCCCTCCACAATTTGTTCATTCGGGCCGAGTTTGTTGCTGTAGGTCACCGTGTATTCACGTCCGAGGCGATTGCGTTCCGAGGCATTTTCAACGGTTTCAAGTTCAATCGGCTTCCCGTCAAACGCAATCAGTCGGGCACGTAGCGATGGAACCAGTTCGATATCCGTTCCAATCACTGGCCGAACCAGCTCCACCAGTCCGACGCGCTGATCCTGTTGAATATCAATCAAAAACATGTCGGAGGCATTTTGCAGCAGCGAGAAATTGAATTCTTTGAGGAGGTTGGTCTGGATCAAATTGACCGCAATGATGAAAAACACGCCCAGACCCGTTGTGAGCAAGATGAGCCGGGTCTGATTTCCGGGCCGATACAGATTGGTAATTCCTTGTCGAACAACAAACCGGGGAATCGTGCGAATTTTCCGTAGCCCACTCACCAGCAGCAGGCTCACGCCAAATAACAGCAAGGCGGTTACGGCCAGACCGCCCAGAAACGCCGCTCCAATTTTGATGGACCCAGCCTGCCAGCTTGCAATGCCCAGCAGACCCGAGACCACCACCGTCACGGCTGTCATCTGAACGAGGTCAAACCGTTTTTTTCGATCTCCGCTTTCACCCCTGAGCAGCAGGTTGGGTTTGACTGACCGGATATCAAGCAATGGAACGAGTGAAAACAGAAGGGCAATCAAAACTCCAATTCCCAAACCCTGTCCAATCGCCGAAGCGGTCAAATGAAAATCAACCTGAATCGGAAAATCAGTGAGAAAATACCGTGGCGTTGCCCAAACGGCCAGATATGCCACGCCAATCCCCAGCGCACTTCCCGCCAGTGCCAGCAGCAGCACCTGGGTGAGGTAGGTGCCGATGATTTGACGACTGGTGCTCCCCAGGCATTTCAAAATGGCAATTGATTTAAAGCGTTGGGTGATGTAGACGCGAATCACGCTCGAAACCCCAATTCCTCCCAAAATGACCACAATCAGACCCGCCAGACTGAGGAAGTCTTCCGCTTGATTAAACTGGGTTGTAATTCGATTTTGTGAATTTCGGTAGGAATTGACGCTGACGAGCTGGCCTTTGAGTGATTCTTTCAAGCTGTTAAAAAGCGTCTCGACTTGAGATTCCGGAACTTTCAACAGCAGGCGATAGCGCGCCCGGGTGCCAAAAACGATCAAACCGCTTTGTTTGAGTGTTTCCAGACTCATAAACACGCGTGGCCCGAAACTGAGTGCGCTCAGGGTTGAAGCCGGGTCAGACTGAATCACACCCTGAATCCGGCAATTGAGCGTTCCGATTTTGATTTCGTCGCCAGCTTTGACATTGAGTTGAGTGAGGAGCGCTGGCTGAACGACAATCCCGTTGTTGGCCAGTCGGTCAGGCGACAAGACACCTCCATCTTCTAGTTGAATCGTTCCATAAAATGGATATCCCGGTGGTACGCCCCGCAACTCAATCCGTGAACTTGTCCCCGTTTCATCACTGGTCGCCCGGCTCATCGTTGGCGTTTCAATGACTTCAAGTTGCTGGATTTGTTTGGGTTGTGGCGAAGCAGCCAGCGTGGACTGAATTTTTTGCAGCACTTCTGGCGTCCATTCCCGACTGGAGGAAACCTCAATGTCACCTGCCATCAATGATTGGGCTTCGCCAGTGACACTTGAACGCACACTTTGAATCAGTGACCGCAGGGTGACAATCGCGCCAACTCCAATCGCAATGCACACAAAGAATAAAACCAGCCGTTTCCAGGAAGCTTTCAGTTCCCGGAGTGCCATTTTCAGAACAAAATTCATAAGGATGTATATCAGTTTGTAGTCAGTAGTCAGTAGTCAGTCGTTCGTTAAGTTTATTTGGTTGAATCACTTGATTGTTCTTTAATCGGGGGACTCCATTGCAAATTGGTAGTATCTTCGATGACCCGGCCATCGCGGAGAGAGATTTTCCGATGGGCCAGGTCAGCCAGTTCGTGATTATGAGTGACCAGGACCAGCGTGGTGCCGCCTTCGCGGTTGAATCGGAGCAGCAATTCAATGATGTGTTCGCCGTTCTGGTTATCGAGATTCCCCGTTGGTTCATCGGCCAGAAGGATCGGCGGATTGTTGGAAAAGGCGCGGGCGATGGCGATGCGTTGTTGTTCACCACCGGAAAGTTGAGATGGGTAATGATGACCGCGATTTTCCAGCCCAACTTCGGCGAGTAATGCTTTGGCTCGCGCACTGGCCTGCTTGACTCCGGCAATTTCCATCGGCACCTGAATATTTTCGAGAGCTGTGAGCGATGGAATCAGGTGAAATGATTGAAAAACGAAGCCGATTTTTTCACCGCGCAACGCTGCAAGCTGGTCTTCGCCCAGGCGGGAAATGTTGGTTCCGTCCAGCAAAATATCCCCGGACGAAGGCGTATCCAATCCGGCGACGAGTCCAAGCAGGGTTGATTTCCCGCTTCCAGACGGGCCGACAATCGCAATAAACTGGCTTTGGGGGATTTCCAAATCGAGCGGATGCAGGATAGTGAGGGGTTGATTTCCGCTGGTGACTGTTTTCGAGACGTTCAAAAGCTGTATCATTGGGTCAAGTCAATCAAAAATCAAAATTGAAATGGGTGTGAATATGAAGCCATTGGGTTCAGGGTTCAGGGTTCAGGGTTCAGGGTTCAACGCCTTGCAGAGATTTCAACGCGTTAGCCTCATTCCTTGTGTGAGATTGGTATTTCTTTTTCTGGTTTGCGCTGCCACAGGATGCAGCACAAGCCCACCGGTTGTGAAGGAAAACTCGCCGGCGACCAGTCCAAAACCTGCGGAAATGACCTTGCCCGGACCCGTTGGAAAGACAGTGGACCGTTCCAGTTTTCCAAAAATCGTGGCGCTTGGCGATAGCCTGACCGCCGGATATGGGTTGGAACGCTATCAGGCGTACCCGGCGTTGCTGCAAAAGAAGGTGGATGAAGCGGGCTTACAGTTTGAAGTTATCAATGCTGGTGTTTCGGGTGATACTTCGGCTGGAGGCGTCCGCCGCCTTGACTGGGCGTTGGAAGGCAATGTGAAATTTGTGATTCTTGAACTGGGCGGCAACGATGGTTTGCGCGGTCTGCCACCAAAAGAACTCAAATCAAATTTATCGAAAATCATCGAGAAATCTCGCCAAAAGGGTGCGACTGTTATTTTGACCGGGATGGAGTCGCCGCCCAATTTTGGACCCGATTATGTGAAAGAATTTCGAGCCGTGTATGGTGAACTGGCCAAAGAATACAACCTTCCATTCGTGCCATTTTTCCTGGATGGCGTCGCAGGTCGGGCTGAACTCAATCAACCGGACGGCATCCATCCTAACCCGGAAGGCACCCGGCAGGTGACTGAAAACGTGTGGAAGGTGATAGAACCTTTGGTAAAGTGAGTGGAATTGAGCTTTTACAGAGTACAAAGGAGAAGGCAATGAATCAGAATGCTATTCAGTCAGATCCTTCAATTATGATGGGAAAACCGGTCATCAAGGGAACTCGAATTACTGTCCAGTCAATTCTCGAGCGGTTTGCGGCTGGGGAAACCGAATCACAAATTCTGGAAGCCTTTCCTCGATTGACTCAAGACGGTATCAGATCGGCTTTGGCGTATGCGGCTGAAAAGATGAGCGAACCAACCACGGAGCAAGCCGCATGAAGTTTGTGGGGGATGAAAGCGTTGAATCGCAAATTATTGAACGTCTCCGTTTTGATGGGCATGAAGTCTGGTATGTGGCGGAGATGAATCCAGGCATTTCTGATGATGAAGTTCTTCAAACCGCCAATACCTTTGGTTGTATACTCATCACTGGTGATAAAGATTTTGGCGAGTTAGTTTTTCGGGAGAAGAAAGTTCACCAGGGTGTTTTGTTGTTGAGGTTAACCGGGATTACAAATCAATCGAAAGCAGAAATTGTTTCAGCCGTTATCATCTCCAACCAGGACCAGTTAGCGGGTGCTTTTTCTGTGATTACTCCAGGCGGATTGAGGCACCGATAAAACCCCATGGACCAACCGACGTTTCAGATTGCCCGAACCACCCATGCGCGACGATGCGAAATCTGCCACCAGAGCGATTGTTTTGACCGGGTGCAGGAAGTTTGTTCGCGGTGTAGCGGTACAGCAGAAAAAGCTGTCATTCATTTACAAGATCAAGCTGGGGTAACTCCTCGCATTCTGTGGCAAGAACTGGTTTCTATTCGACCAACAAATGCGGTTAACGGTTTTATTTGCGGGGTCAAATTTGCCGTTTGGTGTACCTTTTGGATTGCCCCGACCTTTTTAGTCATGGTAAGTCATAAAACATCTGAGTGTTTTTTTGGCTTGCGCCATTACCAACCAAATCCAGTAAGAGGGTCTACCGCTCTCCTGAGCTTTATTTTTATTGGATTGATTTTTACTGTTTCAAGCGGTTTGGCAGGATTATTTTGGGGGTGGATTTTTTCAATTTGGGAAAAATATGACAAAGAATGGGAAGCATTCTGTGGGAAGAAAAAACAAGCAAGACACCAGAAGAGAAATCTCTCCCCAGTCTCACCCGCTATGTCCTGTGACCTTGAACGACTCTATGGCGAGGTTGTCACCCAGCTTCCAACGGTAACCGATGGGAGCGAGGAATTTGTTGTCTCGTGGGAAACTCTGGCTGCTCCACCAGAGAAACTCGCAACCGACCAGATCATTGTGGTGAAGACAGAGCATCACTATGGTTCATTTCGCAATGATTTGCTCTATTTCAAAGCGCACAAGGGTACTTTTCGGCAGCTTGGAATTTTAATTCTGGCGACGATTTTCCAGCCCAGACCAATGACCGTTCGGTTAGAGTTTTTGCATCCAGTCAGTCAGATTCGTGAGTTTCGGATTGAAAATAATTTCCGTGAGCTGAAAAGACTCACTGGTGGTTTTCACACTCAGCCAAAAGCCTTTGCATACTGGCCAGAACGGCCAACAGGGAAAGCCAGGTATTTGCAGAGTTTTTGCCATCACTGTAACTGGAATTTGCCGGACTTTGCTCTGACCAACCAGAAACAACGTCTATTGACTGAGTCAGACTGGCAAAACCGGGATGTGGTTTTGGGCTGTGGCACCGACGAAGGAAGCGCCAATTTTGCCGAATTACTGCTCAACTTTGGCTTGCCTGACAACGAGCAGACCGAACTTGTCCTTGAAGGAACCGGCGGAAATCGGCGGGTTGCTGAAACCAGCGCCGAAGTAACCTTGATTCTTCCTGGTCACACCTTTTGGATTGATGAAGAGTGGCGGCGATAAGCTCTGGAGGAAACCCCATGGACCAACCGACGTTTCAGATTGCCCGAACCACCCATGCGCGACGGTGCGAAATCTGCCACCAGAGCGATTGCTTTGACCCGGTGCAGGAAGTTTGTTCGCGCTGTAGCAGTGTAGTGGAAGACACTGTCGTTCATTCAGAAGGTCAAATAAGTAAAACTTCTCGATTTTCACTGCAAGGTTTTATTCTTCCCAAACCAACAACTGCTTTTCGAGGGTTTTTATATGGAGTTGGGTGTGCGTTCCTGCTATCTCCATTTGTAGCTTACCTGATGACATCAGGGCTCATTTACTGCCATCACAGGAATTATGAATTCAGTATTTTAGAGCTTTTATCGGCAAGTGTTATAGTTGGTTCACTCATGGCACTCCCTGGTGGCTTAGTTGGACTATTTTGGGGAGCGACCTTCGGAATTATGAAGGAATATGACGAAGAGTGAAAGTTATACGCTTTGGAGGAAACCCCATGGACCAACCGACGTTTCAGATTGCCCGAACCACCCATGCGCGACGATGCGAAATCTGCCACCAGAGCGATTGTTTTGACCCGGTGCAGGAAGTTTGTTCGCGGTGTAGCAGTACTTCGGTTGACCTGACCACCAACACGGAACACCAAACAGCCAAACCTTCGATTTTTATTGATCAGGGGTTTGTTTTCATTAAACCGACAACAACTTTTCGAGGATTTTTAACAGGAATCAAGGTTGGCTTACGCATATCCCCATTCTTTTTAGGTGTAGTCTTTTGGGGTTTTGTTTCTCTTTCACATGGTCATCATGCTGCTCCTCAACCAAGGCTACAATACTGGTTCGAGCTGGCAGTAAGTATGGCCCTGGTTATCATGTTTTTAACTTTCGTGGGCGGGATGGCCGGATTATTTTGGGGCTGGATTTTTTCGATTTGGGAAATCTCTGACGAAGCGTGGGAAGCGAAATTTGGGAAGAAAACAGAGGCACGGAGCCCTGGGAGAAATCGGTCTTTTTCTTAGCCCCAGTCTCCGTGCCTAATCTGAGTATACCAATTTGCAATGAAACCCTCGTGATTAGAAGACAGTCAAGTGATTCAACCAAGTAAACTTAGTGAACTACTGACTACTGACTACAAACTGGTATTAGTGCCGTTTGGCTCTTTTGAGCACGTATTTTTTTCCATTGAACACAAGACGGCTTTCATTGAATTCGCCCCCGCCTACGAAAACGAGCCTGATATTCTTGACTCCGTTGGTCTTTGTTTTGAGCACATCAAAACCGGCGCCCTGCGCGGCCATAATCACTTTGTATCCTTTTGGAGAGTTTAAGAGTGCCCAAAATACCCCATTGCTGGCACCAAAACTGCAATCACCGTTGTTGCTTTCAATGGCCAGGAGGTCAATCAATCCGTCATCATTGAGGTCAATTTCAGAACAAATCAATTCAAGCCTGATTAAATCTCTTAGGAGCTGGACGGTTACTCGTTCATTGTTATGAAAACAGTTGAGAAAGTCTTCCAAGGTTTCTTCGGTGGTAATCAGGGCTTTGATGGCTGAGTCAGGGATTGGAACCGGGTGAACCACACGTGGCTCTTCGCCCTCGTTTGCAAAGGATGTTTGAGGGGCGCCTCGAAAAGACCCACGATGTTTTGGATTATGTGGTTCCAGGATATGCAGGTATTTTTCAAAGGATTTGATGTACTGCGAAGGTTCAGACATATCCCAAATTGCTTCAAATTCAGGATCGTACTCTGGAAAATATTCTGGGATAGGAGTTTGTTCGGGTTGTATTTCTGCTAACCTTGGCTCCAGTTGTCCCTCTGGCAAAAGCACAGTTACGAAATGGAGTGCGCCAAAAAGCAAGCCCAAAAAGCACAATAAAATAAAGAGAGGACGCTTCATATTTTTTACCCGTCTAAATAGCTAAACCGGTTCAAGTTCTGTTTTAAAGCACCAATAAATTCGTCCATCGATTTTGGGTGCTGGTTGTAAGGGGATTCTGGAAAACTGGCCCAGGTGTGATTACCTCTTCGGACTGCAGTTGAATATTCTCCAAGGAGTAAAGGGCGGATCATTTTCTTTTCAATAAATTTGCCGACAACCGCAATATCTTGTGACCATGGGCCAAAATCGGTTAACCAATATGGCTTTCTCATTTCTTCCCAGGTCTCATGCAAAAATTGGTAGCGACCGGCTGCGGTACTGAGTTTTTCACCTTTTGCCCATTCAATGTATATTTCTGGATGCCGATCCAACGAAATTGGCACTTCTTTACTGTGTTGACCAATAAATTTCTGATATTTCGAGATCGGCGTTTTAATGACTTTTCCATTGACTAATTTGTGATAATTGTCGTTTGTTCCCTCAGCCCAGGCAGTAGTTTCCATCATCGCTCTTACTTCAGGGAGTTTCATCAAATCAACTGCGTTTTGTGGCGTCTGTGTCGTACATTGGATGTCCATGACCAGGGCTGAAAGCTTCTGAATTGTAGGTCCATTCTGCAGAACCACCGTTTGTTGCCGTTCGGCACCCTGAATGTTCTGATTTTTTTGGAATGCAGCAATCAATTGAACAAAATACCCGCCATCATTGATTCCATTTTCATCAATGGAGGTTTGGTATGGACGAAGCTCATATGGATTGTGCCTCAAAAGAAAATTGAACATCTTTTGCAGTTTACGAATGTCCGCCATCGCGTTAGCCAGATTGAGTTTTTGATTCGCAGGTTTGTTCATTCCAACGGATTGAAGGAATGGGACCTTAACCATTTTACCGTTGACGACTGATTTGACCGAATAGTATTTGGCCATAAAGACATTGCACCTTTTCGGAATTAATTTTGGACACTTCAGTACTCAATTCCTGTGCCAGTCGCTGAGTTGGAATTTGTTTTCTCTGTAAGTTGCTGAAAAAAAGAACTTTAACTGAAGGTTATTTCGTGGAGGTTTTGGCTTAATCCAGGTTGGATTTAATTGATCTTCTTGAAATTAAATTAAATGAAGCCAATCTGCGCTTGCTTCACAAAAGCAAAAAGGCGACTTTGCAGCCGCCTTTCCAGATAACCAGTGAATATTCAGAGCCAATCAGACTTGTTCTTTCCATTTTCTGCCAAAGAACGCCAGCACCAGCATTCCAAATGCGATTCCGGCATAAGTAGCCTGGACCGCTGGAGTTGCCACTCCATACCAGCCAGCAAAATCCAGGGCCGGCATTTTGCTTCCACTGTTAATCGCCAGATACCAGACAAAGAAAAAGAGACAGGTAAATGTTTTGGGGTTTTCGGTCAAAATCCCCAGGCAGGTCGTCGAAGCCGCCAGCCAGACAGATCCGATAGCGAGTGACATGGCTGCCGATGGCGCCGCAAACACCAGTTTCACCAGTGGAATGATGGTAAAACACAGCACCAGCAGGAGTGTTGAGGCAAATTTCACGGCGACAAACTGTTCCCGGATATGCGGAGTTGCCAGGAAAAGTCCCAACGTACCTGAGCGACGATCCCGCGTTGATACATCGGCAATCAGTAAAATCACCACGGCACACAGCAACGGCAAGACTCCGGCCTGGAGTTTGCCCACCGGGCTGACCAGCGCTGCCACCCCGAGGCCGACCATCAACAACAGGCTCATCGGGTTTAATCGCAATGTCAAAAAGAATTCGGTCAAAATGGAATTCCCCAGCGTCGGCCCATGTGTGATTGATTGAAGACGTTCCATCAGACCAACCATCCGACCGGTCAACGGTTTGACCAGTTCATTGATTTTGGCAAGCCACGAGTTTTTTGATTTCTGAGTTGAGGCTTTGAGCTTCGCCGGGTTAAACCGATGAAAAACCAATAACACAATCCCAAGCAACACAAGCGGAAGCAAGGTTGAACTCAGCCAGGGCAGCACAAACCCAGCCTGAAACGAAAACCCTGGAAAAACCACCGTCGCCAGATTTGGATCAAACTCAGCCGCCCCAATCGAAACCGACTCGGTTTGAAAGACAAACTGGAGTTGTCGAATCACCATCGTCATGCTGTAGACATCAAAATAAGCCGTGAAATGGGGTTTTCCAGTTTTGTCTGAAGTCGCCATCCCAATCGCCGGAACGGTAATCGTCACCAGCCACACCAGGAAATAGACGCCGCTGCCAAGTTTTCCAGACAAAAGGGGAATTGATTCAAATGTAATGGCCAGCACCGACACAAACACCACCATCGGCAGCAGAATGAACGCATAATGAGTCACAAAAACCAGTGGTTCCAGTGGGGCTTCACCCCGAATCAATTGCATCACCATCGAACTGGCCGCAAATCCGGAAATGATCGTTCCCAGAAAAGCACAATTGCCCAGGAATTTCCCAATCAGATATTCCCAGTTATGAACGGCGGTCGAGGCAATCACAAACCCGGTTCGGGTCTGGATATCACGACCAATCGTGTTGCTGGTGAGATAGAACCCAAAGAATCCAAGCAAAAATGCGCCGAGCATCCCCGTTCCAACCGCCAGAAACGCTGAATTATAGAGTGCCCGGTGACCGTCAAACTGACCCAGAGCGTTGCCAGTTGCCGGGTCTGGAATAAACTGATAGGCCGCCACACACAGCACCAGAAACAAAAAAATAGTTGATGTCCGGCGAAGCCGAATGAGTAAATCAGTTGTAATAATTGTTCGAATTCGAGTCAAACTTTCAGTATTCATAAGATATGAGTCAGTAGTCAGTAGTCAGTAGTCAGTCGTTCGCTAAATTCATTTGACTGAATAACGTGCCTGTTTTTTTAATCCAGGTGATTCAGGAACCGCTTGTCTTCAGCCCGATGTCTTCAGCCCTACCGGGCTCAGACTCCGACGGTCAGCGGGCCGGAGTGATGTCTCAGCGCAATTTCGCGAACGCCCTGCTGGTATTCGGTTCGTCCAGGCTGGTAGAAGTTCATAAAGTACAAATAGGCGTCTTCCAGGTTAGCTTCGGCGGTGACTGCCTGGGGGACGGGGCGTTCTGGGGCGACGATGCGAACGTGGATTCCGTCTGATTTGCGAACGGCATTTGAGAATTTCAGGGTGGTTCGAACCTGATCAAATTGAGCGGACGGAAGTACCGCTTCCCAAACAAAGCCTTCCGCTGCCTGGAGGAGTTTTTCCGGGGTTGTACAAATCACCAGCGACCCCTGGCGGACAATCGCGATTTCAGTGGCGATAGATTCGATATCTGAAACAATATGCGTGGATAAAATGACGAGTTTGCCAAAACCGATTTCAGACAAAATATTGCGGAATCGAACGCGTTCTTCCGGGTCAAGCCCGGCGGTTGGTTCATCCACAATCACCAGATGCGGGTTGTTGATTAGCGCCTGGGCAATCCCAAGTCGCTGTTTCATCCCGCCTGAAAAAGTACTCACCGCACGATTTGACACTGAATGCAGGTTGACCATTTCCAGCATTTCCATCACCCGGTTCCGGTTGTGGATTCCTTTGAGCGAAGCAAAGTAATTGAGGAATTCATAGGCGGTCAGGTTGTCATACACCCCAAAATCCTGCGGCAAATAGCCCAATGTCCGTCGGAGTGGTTCGGGAGTCTTCGCAATATCCACATTTTGAAAGGAGATTGTGCCGCTGGTCGGTTTGGTAATTGTTGCAATCATTTGCATCAGCGTTGATTTACCGGCCCCATTTGGCCCCAGCAATCCAACCACGCCAGTGGTCAAATTGAGGGAAAAATCTTTAACTCCAAAATTTCCAGTCTTATAGCGTTTTGAAACGGATTGAATGCTCAGCATGGGGAAAATACACCTTCGTTCGAAAATGCAGTGATTTCAACACATCAAAATCACTGAATTTGGGCAAAAGAATTCCTTGAAAGGAAAAGCACTCCAGGTGGAGGGTTCCCCATCCGTCGGAATTTGAATTGATTGATTGGTTTCAGAATTGAATTTTGAGATGCTGCCCAGAACGAAGAAAAACCTGATTCAGGTTCAAAGAAATTTACAAATTCATGAAAAAAGTTGTACCCGGAGTATTGCTTTTGGCGAGTCCATCCCATTCAGGCCCGAGATGTTGCTGATGATAATACCAGTTTGTAGTCAGTAGATCGTAGTCAGTAGTTCACTAACTCCATTTGATAGAATAACTTGACTGTTTCATGACACGATGACTTCATTCCAAAACGGTATAAGTCCCTTACCGAAAATTTCCAGGTATTTTAACCACGAAAACCACGAAAACCACGAAAAAGATCAAACACTTACCAAACCCAATATCTCCGAAAAACTTATGACAAGGTACTCAGGAAACAGTTAAGTAATTCAATCAAATAAACTTAGTGAACTACTGACTACTGACTACTGACTGGTATAATCTGTTTTTCAAGTCCTTGAAAAATGAAAGGAACCGGCTGACGTGACCTGTTTGATACAGATAGGCTGCCAGCAAGCACCAAAACAGATTGATCAAGAAATGAACTGGCGTGACACATCGAAGCATTGAATTGATCCATCCAAAATAGGCCAGAAATCCAAGGGCCATCAACAGCGGCTGGGCGATTCCTAAAAATTTCTCATCTTTGAAGGCACTCCACCCAAGGGCAATCAACGTGAGGAGCAGTGTCAGGAAATTGATCGGATACCCAAATGTTTTTGAAAAGAACTGCAACCGATTGGTGAAATTGTGCAGAAAGAGTCCTGGATTTTCTTTCAAGCATTCGAGATACCGTCGGGTTAAAAAGGTATCGTCTTCAAACGAGCCATATTGATACCCGGCTTCTTCGACATAGTTGATTAACCATTCGTCACGGTATTCAATACCCCAGGGGTTAGGAAACTGACCAATCGGCTCATACAGGTTTTGTCCGAAGTGCATTCTGAGCGGGATGAAATGGCCAAAAACGGCTTTGTTGATCAGTCCATAGCCAAGCGGGAGCGAAAAGAGCATCACCAGCGTCAGCAAAAGACCTCTCAATTTTAATTTGTTGTGTTTGAACAAGATACAGAAATTGAAGGCGAACACGGCCATAAAGACGATCAGAAATTCACCCCGAATATGAGTCGAAAAACTCAACACCAGGCTCAAGGCGCTGACGCCCAGGATTTCTTTGAAGGACTTTAATTCGGCAAACTTCAGAATGAAAAACCAGGCACTGCAACTCAACACGGCAGCCGTATTGGCCAGAGAACTATCAATAATGCCTTCATTTAAGTACTCGTTTGTATTTGGTTTCAGAATGAGCAGCAACAGATAGACCAGCGTGAACACCAGCATGGATTGAGGGGCGGTTGGAGATAAGCCCACACCGTAAAATCCCAGCGGCACCAGGATCAACGCCCCGACCAGTGACCACTGCTGGAGGCGAATAAATAAGGCAAAATCAAAAATCAGGTCGGTGGAAAAGAGGCTCCGGAGTGCGGTGAGCCCTCCCAACATGGCTTCGTAACCAATCCCACGTTCCGGAAGAATTTTTCCTGGCGCTTGATTCCCCTGATCGTCATATCGGAATTTAACGGCAACTTTATCGCGTGGAATTTTGACCAGTGGTTCAATTCCTCCAGAAGCGGTTACCACGACCGGGTTGGGCGTGTACCGAATCCACCAGGGCCTGAAAGTAGCCAGGGCCGTGATACAGCTTCCATTGGGAACCCCAGCGCCCCAGGCGTTGGCTGAAAGCACGGTTTCTGGTGGGTGAAACCTGGTGAAGGCAATGGTGGCGACCGCAAGGATGAACAAACAAAGGCCAGAAACCAATTGAGAAACGTGCGATTTAAGGGGCATATTGCCGCAATTCATGGCAGATCTTTGTGAAATTTGGAGTGTAGAGGCTTAACGCGCTTTTACCGGTTGGGATAGGCAGGCAGCGTTGTCAGCCGGCCATCATCCGTCGGGCCACCAATCGTGAAATGGTAGAGCGATTGAAACTGCATTCCTTGCACCCCAACACCCAGCAGCGAATGGACCGGATCATCAAAGAAACAGCCGATTCCAGTGCCACGGACACCAGCGGCTTCGGCTTCGAGATAGAGCACCTGTCCAATCAGGCCAGTCTCCCAAAAGAGTCGCCGATACAGCCAGGCCCCGTGCCGGGCAATTGGCGACTCAAACTCGGCGATCATCCCAAGACTAAACGCGCTGTCTCCGGCAATGTCCTGGCCACAACTGATCCGGGCGGCAATTCGCTGATATTTATCGGCATCCAGCAGGTACAAGGGCAGCCAGTCAGGGCAGTTTTTTGGCTTTTCCCACAGGTGCCCGGCCAGCATTTTTTCCCGGAGCGTGGCTTCGTGGGCCGGATTGCGAACCAAAAAATACAGTCCGGGTTCAAGTCCTTCGACCCGATGCACAAACAGCACCAGATTGACAAAGACCGGGCCCCCAAACGTGTTCCACGGCAGTGATCCTGCCCAGGGCATGGTCCGCGCCAGTATTCGGAAAAACTGGTCAGCCGTGAGACCGGTCACTCCATCAAAAGAGACGGCGCTTCGGCGTTGTTTGAAGATCTCGTGAGCTGAAAGGTCAACCGTGGGTGGAACCAGGTGAAAATTGTCAGGTTTGGGCTGCAATTCAGTCGTGAATCCTGGGGTTTCCGGCTTCTGACAGGCGGCGGCCACTTCGTCAATGATGGGCCAGTCGGCGTGTTCTTTGCTCAACCGATTGGCTTTCCCAAACCACTGACCAGCCGCAATTTCAGAAATTGATGATAGCGGGAGCATTGCCGGAAGGTTTTGAGTACTGGTGGAAGGTACAATCGCCAGAATGGTTTCCGGGTGCTCAGGTTCGTCAGCGTGAAATTCCAGTTTGCGGTCCAATCCCAACAGCGCGGCGAGCGTTGCATCTCCCGGAGTTGAGAGGACAACAGCTTCCCAGCCAAGCGAGCGAGCCGCAAATGCAATAGTTCCAATTGCATGGCCCAGATCAATCTGGCAGTAGCGGAAGGCGCGTTCGCCATATTTCCACGCTTCGCGCCAGAAAATCGAGGTCAATCCGACAAAAAAGGTATTGTCTGGAAAGCCTCTGGACAATGATTTCCATTGATCATCCGAGAACCGGGTTCGGCATTCCAGACCGTGTTCGCGTGGAGCGTAGTGATACACACCTGGCTGGTCGCTGATCTCATTGAGAGCCGGCAGCACCGCGTAACTTTCCGTTGGGTGCAGGTTGCCGCTTGATGGATTGATGCGCAATGCCCAGCGATTCCCGCGATATTCTTTCCAGGCCGAAATCGCCAGCGAGCGCTCAAAAAACAGACCAAGGGTCGCGATGGTGAGTGGTGAAACGGGAATTGAGCCGGAGGTGTAAAGCATCTCGCCGGCAGGTGATTCGTCGGTGTCTGAGAGCGGAAGTTCGATGAATGGAGCGCCCGCATAGCGTCGAAATGGGTCCGGCTGGTTGTCCCAATCCATAAACCCAAGCGAGCGGGCATAGCGATGGAAATGGTGTTTGGTTTCGCGATGATAGATGGCTGCGATTTCTTTTGGATCAAGGTCGCGGGCAGATTTTCCATCCGGTAGTTTTGAGGGTGTGTTCCAGAGTCGCATAAGAACAGGGTTCGGGGTTCAGGGTTCGGGGTTTGAAAAACAGGGGTCAGGGGTCAGGGGCATAAGCGCCAGGATAAGGACAATTTGAACGATCCGCTTGTCTTTTATGTCGCCTTTGCAGGGCTTGGATCTCGACCTGACCGGGACCGGGGGCTGTCGCACCCCGGCTACCCGATGCCGTCCCTGCGGGACTCCGATCCTTATCCTGGCGCTTATGACCCTGAACCCTGAACCCTGAACCCCAAACCCCGAACCCTAAAACTCACCCAATCAATTTTTCCGGTGTAATCGGAAGCGTTCGCAACCGCTTGCCGGTGGCATGGTAGACGGCATTGGCCACGGCGGCGGAAACGCCGGTGATGCCGATTTCCCCAACCCCACGGGCGCCGGAAGGATTAAAGTTTAAGTCGGGTTCTCCGACAAACGTGACTTCAATGCGTGGAATGTCGGCATGGGCCGGGAAGTGATAGGTGGCCAGATCATAGACCACTGGATTTCCAAGGTTTGGATCAAAGACGCATTCTTCCATCAGCGCCTGACCGATGCCCATAATCACTGCACCCCGGACCTGACTCGCGGCGGCTTTGCTGTTGATGACCTGACCAATGTTCATCACCGCGTGCCAGCGGGTGACTCGCAAGCGGCCAATTTCCTCATCCACGGCCACTTCACAGAAATGTGCCCCCCACGATTGGAATGCCCATTTCCGCATTTCTGCACCTGGTGAAGAGGTTGCCGTCGCTTCAACGGCGCCACGGCCTGACTTTTTGAGTCCGTCAAAGGCTTCGGAGGCGGAACTGGCTTTGGCCTGTTTCAACACCGCCTGACAGGCAGCCGTTACGGCTGGCGCCAGGGTCGCCGTCATTTGGGAACCTCCAGCCAGCCCGCCATCTGGAAGTCGAGAATCACCCATCTGGACATGGATTTTCTCGACTGGAATCCCCAGCGCGTCAGCCGCGGTGATTGCCACGACCGTGTAAGCCCCGGTGCCCATATCGTTGCCCGCAGTCAAAACTTCAGCCGTGCCATTTGCCAGCAGCCGGACTTTGACCGTCGCGGGCATTCGAAGTCCAGGGAAGGTCGAGCCGGCAACACCCCAGCCAATCAGTTTTCCTTCTCTGGTCAGTGAACGAGGCACTTTGGGACGATCTTTCCAGCCAAAATGCTCGGCACCGACTTTGAGACAGTCAGCATAAAACTTTGAAGAAAAAGGCATTTTTCGCTGTTGATGCTCGGTCGTTTCGTTCTTGAGGCGCAATTCGATTGGATCCATTTTGAGTGCCCAGGCAAGTTCGTCCATCGCGGATTCCAGCGCAAACAGACCTGGATTTTCGCCCGGAGCCCGCATAAACGTCGGCGTTCCAATATTGAGAACGGCGATTTCCTGCTGGGTTCGCAGATTGGGTGCTTTGTACATCACCGGCGTGATGCCGGTGCAGGGTTCAGCAAATGTTTCAACCGGTGAAGTTGAGGTTTTCGCCAGATGTTCAATCGCGGTCAGGGTTCCATCAGCGGTGGCCGCCAGTCGAACGGTTTGTTCTGTTTCTGACCGATGTCCCGTGTTGGCGGTCATTTGCCGACGCGTGACCACCAGTTTCAACGGGCGATCAATGGCTCGCCCGGCGGCGGCACACAACACGGAATGCTGCCAGGGAAACGCCTTTGAACCAAACCCACCGCCGATGAAGGGCGTTACAATCCGCACTTTCTCAGGGGCAATTCCAAACAAATCGGCATAGGTTCGTTGCGTGCCATAGACCCACTGGGATGGTTCGTACACAGTCAAGGACCCGTCCGAATGCCAGTGGCTGATGATGGCGTGCGGCTCCATTGGGGAATGAAGTTCGGTGGCCGTGCCGTAGACCGCCTCCACTCTCGCAGCCGCATTGGCCGAACCAGCCGCGAAGGTCCCGGTTTCAAAGCTGCCTTTTTGAAACTTGAGTTCTTCGCCAAACATTGAGGATGCTTCTTTGTAACTGGTGTCCTTGCCCGATACCACGGGTTTCGCCATGTCATAGTCAACCTTGACCAGATGGGCCCCGTGACGGGCTCGTTCCAGCGTATCAGCCACGACAACTCCAATGATTTGACCGGCATAGTGGACTTTATCATCTGAGAGCGGCAACCGGGCTTCATAAATTCGTGAATTCATAAAGTCATTGGCCGGCATAAACATTTTGGGCGGATTGCGATGGGTAAACACCGCGATCACGCCAGGGGCTTTTTCAGCTTCTTTGGTGTCAATGTTTTTGATTCGACCTGCCGAAATGCTGGCGGTTACGAGATACCCATGAACCAGTCCAGGAATTTGATGCTCGGCAGCATATGTGGCCGTGCCGGTGACTTTGGCCAATCCATCGGTTCGGCTGACGGAAGTTCCGATCACTTTGGTCATGCGACACCTCCTCCTTTGGCCGAAATCGTCAATGCACGAACAATCGCCCGTTTGGCCAGAGTAACCTTAAATGTGTTGTGGGACAGTGGTTTCGCGCCCTTGAGCGCCAGTTCCGCTGCTTTCTGGAATGTGGCTGTATCTGCCGCTTTGCCCTGTAAAAAGGCTTCGGCCTCGGTTGTACGCCAGGGTTTATGGGCCACGCCGCCCAGGGCAAGCCGGGCGGTTTTGATTTTCTTCCCAGACATATCCAGCACGGCGGCGACCGAAATCAGAGCAAACGCATACGACGCCCGATCCCGCAGTTTGAGATAGACGCTGCTTTTGGCAAATGGCGAGGCTGGAATTGTCACCGCTGTGATGAGTTCGCCGGGTTCCAGATTAGTGTCCCGGTTGGGTGTATCACCTGGCAGCCGATGAAACTCACCGAACGCAATTTTTCGCGGTCCTTTTGGACCCTCGACTTCGACCACTGCATCCAGTGCCGCCAACGCCACGCACATATCTGACGGATGAACCGCGACACAGTGCTCGCTATTGCCAAAAATGGCATGGCCACGGTTGACTCCATTCGCCGCCGGACAGCCGCTACCTGGCATCCGTTTGTTGCAGGCAAAGGCGGTGTCATAATAGTAGGGGCAGCGCGTTCGCTGGAGTAAATTCCCGCCAACCGTCGCCAGGTTCCGGATTTGCTGTGACGCCCCTGACAAAATCGAACGCGCCAGCACCGGGTACTGAGCCCTGACCTCGGCGTGGTCGGCGACTTCGGTGTTGGTCACCAGAGCACCAATTCGCAATCCACCGTCAGCGGTCTTTTCAATCTTTTTCAGTTCAAGTCGTGAAATATCAATGAGTTGTGAAGGTTCATCCAGGAAAACCTTCATTCGGTCCACCAGATTGGTGCCACCAGCAATGATCATGGCTTTCGGGTCACCAGCCGAGCGGTCAATGGCATCTTTGACGGATGCCGCGCGAACATATCCAAAGTTGTTCATGCACCCTCCTTTGCGGTCGCACCCAGCACAAGCGCTGCGGCGGATGGTGGTGTATGACCGGCAGCCTGCTGGACGGCAGCCACGATGCCGTTATAGGCGCTGCACCGACACAGGTTTCCGCTCAGGCGTTCCTTGATTTCAGCTTCGGAAAGATTGCTCAACTGCGGCGGACTCGACAAATCGGGGGTAATCGCACTGGCACACCCACGTTTGATTTCATCGAGTAGCGCCACCGAAGCGCAAATCTGACCCGGTGTGCAATAGCCGCATTGAAATCCATCCTGGTGAATGAATGCCTCCTGGACAGGGTGCAGGACCTCACCTTTGGCCAGACCTTCGATGGTTACAATCTCTTTTCCTTCCTGCATCACCGCCAGACACAGGCAGGAATAGGCGCGCTGGCCGTCAATCAAGACCGTGCAGGCACCGCACTGACCGTGGTCACAGCCTTTTTTGCTGCCGGTTAGCTCAAGTCGTTCGCGAAGTGTGTCAAGCAGCGTGACACGTGGTTCAACGGAAAGTGTCTTTTTGGCACCGTTGATGTGCAAGGTAACCGAGATTTCACCTGCGGTTGATGGGGCAACGGGAACTGGCGATGGTGGAGCTTCCGCGCCAATCGCCGTCGCCGATTCAATCAGCGTTGGGGCAACAACCACGGATCCTGCCGCTGTCAGCGCCTGGCTGAGAAACTTGCGACGGGAAGCCTTGGGTACAGCTTTTTCCTGGTTTTCCATTCGTTTTCACTCCGGTCGGAAACCAATCTGCGTTTTTTTGGCCGCAGTTGGAGGTGTGAAGAGTTGAGGGGGAAAAAATTGATTTAAAAGAAGTTAGTTCTTGAAGTTTGGTACTAACGGGAAGACCAAACTTCAAGAGGTTTTTATGGCGAATGCCATCAGAGTAGGGAACCAAACCTGTCTTTGTCCAACCTGCTTTCCGACTCGTGGAGTGTTGGGGCTGGGAAAATTATGCCAATCCCGCTGGTCGAATGCCGGCGGAGGCATTTACAATCCATTTTCCCATTCATCCGCCCCCGTTGATTACCCCCCAGCACCCCTAAAAGACGGATCCACGTTCAGATTTTTCCTGGGAGGAATTGCACCCATGCCCGACACACAGCGCGATAGAGCCCTGAATCAGATTTTCAAGCGCGTCGTCAACGACCCTGATTTGCACTGTGCGACGCTCAATCTTTATTACTATTCAGAATTTCAAGGCGCGACCGCCATTGCTGACCTTTCCAAACGGCTTGAAAAAGACCTGCCGGCACTTTCAGAACACCTGGTTGGACATGCCGCCGATGAGTTTCGCCATGCCGAGATGATTGCCGGCATGATGGCCGATATGGGCGCGACGCCCACTGAACCAGCAGGTTTGCGCTATGTTGATGAATTTGAAGCATTGACGATGGGAATCACCGACGACTCAACGCCCGATGAAGTGGAAATCATCGTCGGGATCAACGTGACTGAAAAACGCGGCTTGAAAAGCTTTGCACTCCACGTGGCGGCGATGGGTGAAGACCACAAACATTATTCCGTCCTCAACCAGATCAAGAACGAAGAGGCTGGACACGTTCGGTGGGGAAATGACTACATTAAGGACTTTCAAAAGCGTGGGTTGGGAGAAAAGGTAAAGCAGGCACAGGTGAAATTCAACAAGATTGAAACCGCCGCCTATGAAACATCGCTCGACATTATGCCGCTGGCGCCGATTCGGCGGTTTGGGCGAATCCTCGATATTGCCCAGGAACTCCCGGTCGAACAACGCACCGGATATGTGATTGAACAATTTCTGCGGGCGGCGGACCCAATTCCACTGGCCAAAGCCCGCTGGGAATTTGTCTCCAATGTGGTTTCTTCACCCCGGATGCGCGACCAGATTTCCGATGATATCAGCCGACTGGTCACTGGCCAGCAACTCAAAGATGATTCGATTTTGGGACGTATCGGTACAGACGCCTGGAACGCCGTAAGATCAATGTTTCCAGCCTGATTCATCAAATTCTCTTTACCAAAAAAAGTTCAGGGTACGGCCTTCCGATGTGAGTTTGACCGGTAAGACCTGGGTCAGAAACGCTCACGTCTGAAAACGATGCTCTGAACTTTTACTTTTTTCAGCCTGGTGAAATCCAATCCAAAATTCTCTCCCGTAACAGCCCCCGACTCCAAACTTTTCTGAATTCCAGCACATTTTTACTCTTCGAGTTTTTCTGGTTCGCGCCAAAATCCAGCTTTACATAGCACATCAATTGTTTCTCGATAAAGAAACAATTAATTGTGTTTATGATAGTCTATTCTCTGATTTGAATATTGGAATAACCATATGAAAATCAATGGAATACCTGGGTTTTATCTTTATCCTTCAAATGGAGTTTAGGGAGAGTTTAATTCTATTTCGATTTTTGTCGTCAGGGGATTTCACTTCAATGAAAAAACTGTTCAGGTTCGGAATTTGTATTGTTATTTCAGTTCTTTCCATACTTTCCACTTTTTCGCAGTCAGCCTCAGCTCAAATTGACCCAGAAGCGGCGCTTCCAATCATCCACACCGTTTACACACTCAGTAATGCCACAAATAATTCAGTTTTGAGACTCTTACAACGTGAGGGAAAACCCTTTCGCCAGGTTGGATTTGCCACTGGTGGTTCTGGAACGGGAACCTTTCTGGATGCTCCGGCGCCGCTGGCATTGAGTCCCGATGGAAGGTTTCTGGTGGCGGTCAACCCAGGGAGCAACAATGTTTCGCTCTTTAGTGTCAACCAGAACAATGGAAATTTGACACTGACCGGCCAGCCAGCCGGGACCACTGGAGCCATTCCTGGAATTCAACCCATTGGCGTTGCCATTTCCTCGACCAACAAAGCCTATGTGCTCTTTGCCGGATTTCCTGGGCAAGGGGGTTCAATTACAGCTTTTTCAATTACATCCAACGGGTTGGTCGAATTGAGCAATGCGGCTCGAAGCCTTTCAACCAATGCCCAGCCATTTCAAATTGCGGTGTCTCCGAACAATGATCTGGTGGTGGTCACCGAACGCACAGCCAATGTGATTACAGCATATTCGCTCGATTCAACTGGACGTCCAGGGTTTGCGATTCCAAATCCAACGCCAGGAATTTCACCCTTGGGGATTACTTTCAACCGGTTGGGGTTTGTGTTCAGTGCAGACAGTGTACTCGGAAATGTGAACTCATATTTTACAAATCCTGCTTTTAGCAGCGTGACACCCGTCAGCCGCAACATCAAAGCCGCGGGCCAGGAAGGCACGGCACGGGTTGTGGCCACGTTTAATTCTCGTTTTGTCTATGCCAGCAATCCGTTGTCGCGCTCGATTTCCCGATTTGATGCAAACACTGGAACTGGGGCAATTACGGTTGGTCAGGCCGTGGCGGCTCAAACTGACCAGTGGCCGTTTGATTTGGGACTCAGCCCGCGTGATGGCAGTGGTGCCCAGTTTTTGTATTCGTTAAATCGGGCATCATTATTGACCACCGCACCTCAAACAATTCAATTATATCGAGTCAACCAGACCACTGGCGCCTTGACCTTTGTCACGACAATTTCAGGGATTCCGTTTACCTGTAACGGGTTAGCTGCCCGGCTGTGATGAATACCTGGGAGCGCTGGCATTCTGCCGGCACCAAATGGTTGATTTTCAATTAGTTGCCGGCAGGATGCCGGCGCTCCCAGGAAATATTTATCTGAAAAGTTCTACTTCGCTACTCGCTAAAGGCTTTCTTCTCCGCCTGACTGGTAAACACTTCATAGAGCTCTGATAATATGTCGGTTACAGGCACACCACTAATTTCAAGCGGGAGCGGATCAAGTTGCTTCAAAATGGCATCTGGAACTTTGGTTGCCTGCGGTTTGAACTGGAGTCTGGCCGCTGATTCGCCCATGTCCCAAAAGTTGTTGAGTGTCTGAGGTAACGGGATAAACTGTTCGACCGCTTCGATAATTGGTTCCGGTGTTGGGTCGGGTTCATCATCCGCACCCCGAAGATTTCGTAAGTTTGTAATGAGTTTTTCCTGCGAACGCCCGCGCCAGAAGAAGATTTCAAACGGATCTTCGTCAAACTTTTCCGCCAGAATGTAATACACGGCGGCAATATGCTTGCACGGGTTTGAAGAGTCAGGGCAGGAACAATTCGTCTTGATTTCTCGGGCCGAAGCCGGGAAGAGGTTCAATCCGCACGCGTTAAATGCCTGTTCGATCTCGTTTGGCATTTCATTGTTCAGTAATTTGGCCATAAACAGCGCCTGCTGGGCGAGAGCGATCTCAACGTCCTGCCATTGGCGCTCGGTGAACGGCTGAATCCGGATCGAAACTTTATAGGGAGTCCGCGCCGAGCCCTGGACTTTGGCGGTGACTTCACCGGGCTCAATCCCGAGGTTCAGGACCTGTCCTTTGCGGGCATAGGTTTTTCCGCGAGTCAGTCTCCCGCCAAGATCAAACGATTCCAGCAATTTGATAAAGCGTTTGGACCACCAGGTTTCACCAATGTCACCCCGCTTACTTTTAGCTTTGATGCCGCCTTTGGCTTCGCGGGGTTTGGAGGGCTTCGGGTAATAATTCCAGTAACTCATACCACTTGACCTCCTCTGGTTTTCGAGGGTTTGGAAACGGCTTTTTTCGAACTGGATCTGGCTTTGGTCGCCGGTTGGGTTGCGGCTTCGGCTTCGGCCACGGCATCTTCAGACAGCGAAATCAATTCGCGGAGTTGATCGGTTGAAAGTTCGGTGACCCAGCCTTCGCCAGTGCCGACGATGCGTTCGGCGAGTTGTTTTTTCTGGTCAATCATCTGGTCAATGCGTTCTTCGACCGTTCCGACACAAATGAATTTTCGAACCTGAACATTGCGGACCTGTCCGATACGAAACGCCCGGTCAGTGGCCTGATCTTCGACAGCGGGATTCCACCAGCGGTCATAGTGAATCACGTGCTGGGCGTTGGTCAGATTGAGGCCCGTTCCTCCGGCTTTGAGCGAGAGCAGAAAAATTGGCGGTCCCGTGGGCTTTTGAAATTGCTCAACCATGCGATCACGATTGGCCTTGCTGACTTGACCGTGCAGGTACAGTACTTCACGGCCAAACCGTTCCTGCAGATAGGTTTTCAGCATGCTGCCCATTTCGGTGAACTGGGTAAAACACAGCACCCGGTCGCCGTCATCGAGGATTTCTTCAAGCAGTTCTTCGAGTCGGGCGAGTTTTCCAGAGCGTCCTTCAATGGATGAACCATCCTGAATCAGTTGTACCGGATGGTTGCAGACTTGTTTGAGCCGCAAGAGAGTTGCCAGCACATTGCCTTTGCGTTCAATCCCTTCGCTCTTTTCAATTTTTTCCAGCATTTCATTGACCACCGCCTGATAAAGCGACGCCTGTTCCTGGGTCAGATTGCAGTAGCTCTTCATTTCAATCTTGTCAGGCAGGTCGGAAATGATGGATTTATCGGTTTTGAGTCGTCTCAGAATAAACGGCGCCGTCAATTTTTTGAGCAGGGCCGCTTTGGATTCGTCCTGAAAACGCTCAATTGGCAAGGCAAAGGTTGATTGAAAATTCTTTTCCGAGCCAAGCAAGCCAGGGTTGAGAAATTCTGAAATGGACCAGAGTTCCGAAAGTCGGTTTTCGACAGGTGTTCCGGTCAAGGCAATCCGTTGCGGTGCCTTCAAACTGCGAACGGCCTGGGTTTGTTTGGCCACTGGATTTTTGATGTTTTGGGCTTCGTCGAGCACAATGCGCGCCCAGTTGACATCCGCCAGGAGTTCGCGGTCCCGAGCCGCCAGCGCATAGGTGGTCAATACCAGATCGGATTGTTCTGCGAGTTGGGTAAACTCTGGCCCCGTGGTGCGGTGCGCTCCGTGATGGACGTGGACTTTGAGCATTGGCGCAAACCGGGTCGTTTCGCGTTGCCAGTTGCCGACCAGCGACATTGGGCAAATCAACAGGGTTGGCGGGAAGGTGACAGGCTTTTTTGATTTTGAAGCCGCCGCTTTGCGTTCGTGGACCAGCAGCGAGAGCAATTGAACCGATTTCCCGAGTCCCATGTCATCAGCCAGACAGGCGCCGAGCCCAAGCGTGCCCAGATACGCCAGCCACGAAAGCCCCCGTTCCTGATATGGGCGCAACTTCCCGCCAAAATCCGGGGGAGTCGGCAACATTTCAAGTTGCTGGTCGCTGGCCTCATTCAAAACATTTTTTAACCAGCCTTCGGCCTCAATGCCCAACACCGGCAGACCCATTTTGGCGGCGTCAACCCCGAGACCCAGCCGCATGACTTCGGTGAGGGGCATTTCGCCGGAAATTGCTCGCTTTTGAAAGAACGCCAGAGCCCGTTCAACTTCATCTGGTTTGAGTTCAATCCATTGGCCGCGAATTTGCACCAGCGGCATTTTCAATTTGGCCAGTTTGACAAAATCGTCATAAGAAAGCTCTTCGTCACCCAGTGAAAGCTTCCAGTTATAGTCAACAATGCCGTCAAATCCCAAAACTCCAGGTGTGGCAGAGCGCGGCGCTTTTTTGGATTTGGCCACCATCTTGACGCCCAGTCTGGCGGTTGGTTTGGTCCACCAGGAGGGTATCAAAACGCTAAACCCCGATTGTTCAAGGACTGGGGCGGCTTCGCGCAGAAACCGATATGCATGAGGTGCGGCCAGCGACACGGAAACCGGACGGGCGGTTTTCAATGCAGGTTCAAGTTCGGGAAAGATCCGCAGGGCGCGGCCCAAATCAGCCAGCAGTTTTTCCTGTGGGTTCTGGAGTTCAATCGTCGAAAACCGCAGGACCTTGCCTTTGGTTTTCCAAACCTGATCCGCCGGCACCAGTAAGCTTTTATCTTCATGGCCCTGGAGCAGAAATTCGAGTCGCCAGGCATCCGGGTCAGGCTGATTTTTGGCTTTCTTCTGAGGTTCAGCGGTGACCGCGACTGGTTCAACCAGCCGAAAACAGGTCGTGAGTCCGCCTTTGTGGCTGGCGGCCCCGGATTGGTGCCAGGAGTCAACCGTTTTCTTCAGCTTTTCAATGGTGGCCGGCGAGGTGGGAATCACCGGATGTGGATTCATCAACCCATGCAACCAAGCTACTGCCGGTACAGCTTCGGCTATCTGGCGGTTTGATGGCAGGTCCATTGAAAAATCTTCAAGGAGCATTCGGACTCCGGCATCCACCAGGTGATGCAAGGCTGACCGGACCAGATGTGAAGGAGGTGTTTCACCCTTTTGCCCTGAAGCAACTTCAGCCCGACACAGGGCCGGAAGGGAATCCACCAGAATCTTGATTCGTTCGGCATCTTCTGGCGCTGTCAAAATCGGTTGCCAGAACGCGGAATACTCAGCGGCCTGCTGGCGAATCACAGGGAGCACGCGGCCTCTGGTCACAAGTTCCAGGGCAAACTTTGCCAGCCTGGAAAAATAGTTGACTGAACTCCCAAACACATATCCCGTCGGAGGCCGGCCCGGCAGCCGAAATAAAAGTTCAAAGGCCAGCAAAGGGTCAATTGTGACAACTGGGATCTTCCAGGGGCTGAGTCCAACTGGCGGTAGAGGCAAATCAGTCTGGTCTGAAAACAGAAGGGATGGGGAAGGCAACGGGTGTTCACCAGCAGTTGGAAGGAAAACCTCCAGGTGACTGGAGATATGGGCATACCCATTGCCCAAAGCTGAAAGGCGATGTTTTCCCGTAGCTCCTGGTTGGGGGGCAGCATCGGCCAACGACACCCAGGTAATTGCGTTCGCAATCATTTCGACTTCAGCCGCAAAGGGGTGAGTATTTGTGGCGGATTGAGCTTTCCGAGAGCTGGCCTTGCCGGGTTTGGGCGGGGAAAGTTTGATGGATGACTCTCCCCAGAGACAAAGCCGATTTTGGGATGACCAGAGGGCGTGAAGAACGAGCATAGCAAATCCAAAGCGGTGTCGAGCCGCAGCACTCCAAAGGGTTATTCTTCGTCCTCGCGAAGTCGTTCGAGGACTGACATATCTTCAAGCGTGGTCGTGTCGCCAACCGTCGTACTGCCGCTGGCAATTTCACGCAGCAAGCGTCGCATGATTTTTCCGCTTCGAGTTTTGGGAAGTGAATCGGTAAATCGAATGTCATCAGGCCGAGCCAGGGCACCGATTTCTTTGGTGACGTGTTCGCGAAGTTCTTTTTTCAGTTCTTCCGAAGCCGAAAATGTACCTTCCAGCGTGACAAAGGCCGCAATTGCCTGTCCTTTGAGTTCATCTGGTCGGCCCACAACGGCGGCTTCAGCCACGGCTGGGTGTGAGACCAGCGCGCTTTCAACTTCAGCCGTACCCAGGCGGTGACCGCTGACGTTCACGACATCATCCACGCGGCCCATAATCCAGAAATTGCCATGGCTGTCACGGCGGGCGCCGTCTCCGGCAAAGTACACGCCGGGGATTTCACTCCAATAGGAAGCTACATACCGCTCATCATCGCCCCACAGCGTGCGTAGCATTGATGGCCAGGGTTTGGTAATGACGAGATAGCCGCCTTCGTTTGGTCCGACCGGTTTGTTTTCTTTGGTTCGGATTTCAATGCTCAGACCCGGAAATGGTCTGGTTGCCGTGCCGGGCATGGTCGCCGTCACGCCTGGAATGGGGGTGATCAAAATTGCGCCGGTTTCGGTCTGCCACCAGGTATCCACAATCGGACACCGGCCTTTGCCGATCACTTTTGAATACCACATCCAGGCTTCAGGATTGATTGGCTCACCAACTGTTCCCAGCAGCCGCAATGAATTTAAGTCGTGCTTAAAGGTCCACTGTTCACCCCATTTGATAAAGGCCCGAATCGCTGTGGGCGCCGTGTAAAAAATCGTAATTTGATGCCGGTCAATGATTTCCCAGAAGCGATCTGGCTGCGGAAAGTTGGGCGCGCCTTCATACATAAACACCGTGGCGCCATTGGCAAGTGGACCATAGACCACATAGCTGTGCCCGGTGACCCAGCCGATATCCGCCGAACACCAGTAGGTATCGGTTTCTTTCAGGTCAAAAACAATTTTTGAGGTCAGCGCCACCTGGGTCAGATAGCCGCCCGTGGTGTGCAGAATTCCCTTTGGTTTTCCAGTTGTGCCCGAAGTGTACAAAATATAGAGCGGATGCTCGCTGTCGAGTTCTTCAGCCGGACAAGTATTTGAAACCGTTGGAGTTAATTCGTGCCACCAGTGGTCGCGCCCTGGTTCCATATGGATTTTCGTGCCAGTTCGTTTGAGCACCACGACGTTTTGAACGGATGGGCATTCATCAATGGCTCGATCAACGGCGGGTTTAAGGGCCACTTCGTTTCCACGGCGAAAGGCGCCATCCGCCGTAATCACGGCCACGCAGCCACAGTTGGTGATTCGGTCGCGGAGTGCGTCGGCGGAAAATCCGGCAAAGACAACCGTGTGTGGCGCTCCAATCCGGGCACAGGCGAGCATGGCAACGGCGGCTTCGGGCATCATCGGCATATAAATCGCCACCCGGTCGCCCTTTTTCACCCCCAGGCGTTTGAGCACATTGGCAAAGCGACAGACTTCGGTATAAAGCTGCTGGTAGGTCAGCGTCCGAATTTCACCCGGTTCGCCTTCCCAGATGATAGCGGCCTTGTTGCGGCGCGGGCCAGAGAGGTGTCGGTCAAGGCAGTTATAGGCCACATTCAATGTGCCGCCCACAAACCACTCGGCGTGCGGGTATTCCCATTTGAGCACCTGGTCCCATGTGCGAAACCAGTGTAACTCTTTCGCCGCCCGGGCCCAGAATCCTTCTGGATCCCGTTCTCCTTCAGCCACCAACTGGTCATATACTTCTTTTGACCCAATGTGAGCCTGGGCTGAAAATTCGATTGAGGGGGAAAAGAAACGATCTTCTTTGAGAACTGATTCAATGCCGGAATGTGGCGAATCGGGCACGGGGTTACCCATAAACGGCGATCCTCTCTGGTTGGTAGTCTTGAAATGCTGGAAGGAATGAAGCGGTGGCAAAAACTATCGCAGTTGCCCGGCAAAGAGCAACCCCTTTGAAAAGTGAGGAGTTCAACACAGGCCGGTCACCCCAAAAAAAGAAGGTGGCCACTTGACCACCTTTCATCATTCACATCATCCACTCACCGATTGTTCTGCTGTCAGCATTTCAGAAAATGATTCCTGCCGTAGATTTTTCCGTGATGGGTTTCTGTGGAACAAGCTGGAAATTCAGGTTCAGGCTGCGCAGGCTGAACTCATGAAGTTTCAACCCATTTTGAAGGGATCCATCACAGAAAAATTTAGGGAAGGAAAAAGTTCCATTGCACGGCTGAAGAAAAAGGGAAAACTCCTGAAAAAATACTTGACGATAAGAGATGGGAACTTTATGGTGACACCTGCAGATTTTATTTTGGCCACCTGCACCTGTCAGGGTTTTTACCTGGGCAACCCAAGCTGCTTTGCCGGTTGGTTATTCTTCAGTCAGCAAGGAACACTTCCTCAAGTCAGACTTCACTTTCAGGTGAATACAGTTGAGAGTCCCGCCTTCAGGCGGTCGGTTTTTCTTTTGCCATTCTCGAAACTGTCGGAAAGTGCTTGTCGTGCCCGGCTGAAGATCGGGTGTAGATGAGTTCACCAACGTTGAAGTCTCCTGGAAACAATGGGTTATGGGTCGAACACTCTTCCGAATCGCCGTAGTTGCGGTGTGCGCTGCTATCTGGCTCTTTGTGCAAACGGGAATGTTTTCAAATATTTCCAACCCGCTTCCGGTCAATGCGGGGACAATGGCTGAAGAACAGGCAACTTCGCACCACTATGAACTTCCCTATGGAGACAACCTGTTTGCGCCGTCCAATGCTGCGACGGTTTCGGGTGGGTTTATCAAACAGGAAGAATTTATCCCAGCGGCCCGTTGTGCCGGTTGCCACACCGAAGCCCATGCCCAGTGGAGCGAGTCGGCGCATCGCAATTCCTTCCGCGAACCGTTCTACCAGACCAATGTCAAGCACCTGATCCGAGACCGAAAGATTGCCGTCACCCGCCACTGCGAGAGTTGCCACAACCCGGTGGCGCTGTTTTCCGGAGCACTCTCAGAAAAAGCGACCTTTGCCCGTCCGTTTGATGAGGAAGGAGTCAGTTGTTCGGTCTGTCACAGCATCGTGTCAACGAACACCACCGGCATCGGGAGTTACGTGATTGACAAACCGGCGCTGCTTGAAACCGCTGATGGCGCACGGCTGGCTGATGTGACTGACCGTGAGATTTTGGAGGACATTCCTTCCCATCGCCGGGCGATGATGCGCCCCTTGTTGAAAACCCCTGAATTCTGCGCCGCCTGTCACAAAGCAGCGGTCGTCCCGGAACTCAACCAGCGGAAGTGGCTGCGCTCATTCGCGATTTATGACGAATGGCAACAATCGGCTTTTTCAAATGAAACGGTTCAACCGCTGGCTCGCCGTGACCGACAAAGCTGCCAGGATTGCCACATGCCGGAAACCAACGGCCTGCCATCCCATCGCTGGCCAGGAGCAAATACGGCGCTTCCAACCTTTTACAACACACCCAACCAGCTTGCCGAAACCCAAGAACTGTTGCAATCAGGGATTTTATCGGTTGATATCTTTGCTTTACCAACCGCTTCAACTCCGAACCGTGATTTTCAAACCCTGAACCCTGCTAATCCCCCCGGATTTTGTGGGGTAAGCTCAAAAATGAGTCCAAAAGCCCTAAAAATGGCCTGTTTTGAGCTGTTTTACCTGTTACCCACAAAAACGTGGGTTAGC
>JACQXX010000017.1:102641-113078 GCA_016208495.1 Acidobacteriota bacterium
TACCTGTTACCCACAAAAACGTGGGTTAGCTAAGTCATTTGTTTTCAATAGAGGACTAATCACCCTACAAAATCCGGGGGGATTAGGAACCCTGAACCCCGAACCCTTGCTTTTGACGTTGTCGTCGCCAACCGAAACGTCGGCCACGCCTTCCCCGCCGAACTTCGCGACATTTTTGAAGCGTGGCTCGAATTCAAGGCGGTGGATGCGGATGGAAATGTGCTGCTCCACAGTGGAGAAGTTCGCCCTGACGGCGTGCTTGATGCTTCGGCGCACGCCTATCGGTCCGTCCCAATTGACAACCACAGCGAACCGATTACCAAACATGACATCTGGAACACCCGCACCACCGCGTTTGACCGGCATATTCCACCTGGACGGGCTGACCTGGGACGCTTTGAAGTTCCAGTTCCATCAACTGCCAAACTTCCCATCACGGTCACCGCGACGGTGAACTATCGGCGGTTCACCAAAAACTTCACTGATTGGGTCAATCGCGACACCGCCGTAGGGCTCGCGCCAGTGACTGAAATCGTTTCAACTACCAGTGAACTGAATTCCACACTTTTCGCTGGTGGAAATTCAACCGCATCAAACTTGCTTCAAATCCTGAACCCTGAACCCCGAACCCTGAACCCAAAGCCCTACACTCCGCTCCAAAAATGGCGAGCCTATGGAGTCGCTCTTTTTGACCAGCAACAGTTTGAACCAGCCGCCAACGCCTTTCAGGAAGGGTTAAAGCTTGCCGCAAAAAGGTCACCCGAAGAAAGCGCCCTCAACATTGATCTGGCAATGGCTGCCTTGCGGAAGGAACGGGTTGGTTCGTCTCAAGAAACATTGGTGCTGGCTGAACAAGCGTTAAATCGGGCGTTGACGCTCGACGAGAAACAACCGCGTGCCCGATTTTTCCGGGCGATACTCAACATCAAGCGGTTTCGCTATTCCGAAGCCCTGACCGATTTGGACGCACTATCCCAAGAATTCCCGCGTGACCGTCAGGTCTGGACGCAACTTGGGTCGCTGTATTTGCTCCAGTACCGCGATGCGGATGCCAAAAACGCCTACGCTAAAGTGTTGGAAATTGACCCGGACGACACCGAAGCGCATATGAAGCTGACTGGATTGTACTGGCGGTTTGGGATGTTTGACGCCGCCAAACACGAACAGAAGAAATACAACTCGTACCACAGCGACAATGTCGCGGAGACGCTCCGGCGTGGCTACCTCAAATCACATCCGGAGCTCTTCCAAACCTGGCCGTGGCGGGAAATTGGAGACAACCCGATTGGCTCGCAACCCTGAAGCCAAGGGATGAGGGATGAGGGATGAGGGATGAAGAAATCTTTTCCGTTCCAAGATACTTAAGTAGCTTACAGCATTCAATATAGCGAACTACTGACGACTAACTACTGACGACTGACTTTGGGGAAGTTCTTCTTTCGTCCCACCCGTCATTCTCACGCCTGAAGGCGTTACTCTGAACTCTTTTTTCCCATTCTTAAAGGTGAAGCAAGAGCCGACTGGAGGACAAGCTCTTTCCCGGCGGGCGCCTTCGATCAATGGAAGGTTTGAAGGCAATATCCAGCAGTTGACACCAGAGAACGTCACATTAAACGGTGGAGCGACAATCACCGAAAAGCTGTATGTACCCGGAACTCCAACCGTGCGCCGCAATGGCAACCCGAATTTCGGCGGTGTGATTGAAGGCAGCGGAAGTGCAGTGCCGACCAATTACCAGGTCACGCTCAATGGCAATGCGACGCTGGGAAATCTGGTCAATCGAACCAATCCAGTTGCACTGACACCAGTTGCCGCACCTCCGACCCCAACCGGAACGCGGGATGTCAGTCTCAATTCCCCTGCTGACCAGATTGGGGACTTTGCGACGCTCCGCAACTTGACCTTGAACGGCAATGCGGGAACACGCTCAGTGCCACCTGGCACCTATGGGAATTTCACAGTCAACGGCAGTAGCGTCTTAATTTTTGGAGTTGCGAACGCCACAGAACCTGCCATCTATAATCTGCAAGGATTGACCCTCAATGGCGGCACTCAGCTTCAAATCGTCGGACCAGTCACGTTGACACTTCGGAATGGAACGAACATCAACGGCAGCATCGGCAACGCCGCCAATCCACAGTGGCTCACACTCAATGTTTCCAACGGAGGCATCACCCTCAACGGCGGCAGCCAGATGTTCGGGAAGGTGAACGCTCCCGCCGGAAGCGTCACCGTCAACAGCCGTTTGACTGGAAACGTCATTTGCGACCGATTGACCGTCAACGGAGGCGGAGTCGTCACCATCCTGGCGCAAGCTCCACAGGACACCACCGCTCCGGTCATCACGCTTGCCGAACCCGCCGAAGGGTTGATCACCAAAAACTCTCCAGTCACGGTCTCCGGGACAGTGACCGATACCAGTGCTGTAACGGTGACCGTCAACGGCCAACCTGTAACTCTTTCCGGAACACAATTGAGCACCAGCGTCACGCTGGCTGAAGGTTCAAACACGATTACTGTTCTGGCGACGGATGCGTTTGGAAATGTAGGAACAGCAACCAGAAACGTCACGCTCGACACGACCGCTCCAGTTTTGACCATCACTTCTCCGCCAGACGGAGCCGTCACGACCGAAACCCAACTCACCATCACTGGAACCGTGACTGATGCCACTGCAACCACAGTGACCGTGAACAATGTTGCCGCTACCCGAAACAGCAATGAATTTTCAGCCGTCGTGTCGTTGGTCGAAGGTCAAAACACCTTTGTCATTCGAGCCCAGGACGCCGCCGGAAACCAGATTGAAACCACTCGAACCGTCACCCTTCAAGTTCCACAGGACACTACGCCACCTGTCATCACCCTCACCGAACCAGCCGAAGGCTTGATCACGAATGCTTCGCCAGTCACCGTTTCTGGAACAGTAACTGATGTGAGTGCTGTCACCGTCACGGTCAACAGCCAGCCGGCAACTCTATCTGGGACACAATTTACCGCCAGCGTGACGCTCACCGAAGGCTCAAACATCATCACTGTTTCCGCTACCGATGCCTTTGGAAATACTTCAACTGCTTCACGAAGTGTTGTGCTTGACACCACAGCGCCAGTTTTGACGATTACCTCTCCTGAAGATGGGGCCACCACCACCGAAGCTCAAATTACCGTCACTGGAACAGTAACTGATGCCACAACCATCAGTGTCACGGTCAATGACATTGCCGCAACGGTGACCGGAAATGAGTTTTTAGCGGTTGTTCCCCTTACTGAGGGACCAAATACCTTGCTGGTTCGATCTATTGATGAAGCAGCAAATCAAACCGAGATCTCTATTGCGGTGCAAAGACAACCAGCTATCCCGTTTTCACTAATCGTGGAAAACCCTATGGATGGGCTTATTTCGAATTTGTCACCGTTTGTAGTTCTGGGGAGAGCATTAGGGGTAGGAGTTGCTGTTAGTGTTAATGAAATTCCTGTGCCCATTAATGAGGAAGGCTGGTTCTCAGGTGATGTGACAGTAACTGAAGGTACAAATATAATTAGAGTAACTGCTGTTGACTTGACCGGCAATCGAAAAGAGGTCATCCGCACAGTAGAAATTGATACGCAACCGCCAACTATCAGTAATCTCAACCCACCTGAAGGCACAATCATCTCTGAAGCAACAACAACAATCCACGGCCAAATCAGTGATGCAACAACTGTTTGGATAACTATTAATGATTCTGTCTTTGAAGTGGCTCCAACCCCTGGTTCTCTAACAAGCAGTTTTTCAATTCCAGGTGTGCCAGTTCAAGAGGGAATTAATTTTATTCAGATATTTGCAACTGATCTTGTGGGAAATACAAGTACTCAAGAGCTGCAACTTCGCGGAAAAGATCGAACCTCTCCACCCTCCCCGCATATCTTTCCGATTCCCTCGTCAACTCGCCTTACTTATCAATCGATTGAAGGTCAAACTGAGCCAGGAGCAATTATTGAAGTCTCAGGAGGTGCAACACCTTTGACAACGAGAGCAGCCAGTACAGGGCTTTTCTTTATCAACGTTGATCTCTCTGAGGGAACGAACCACTTGATGGTTACAGCTACAGATTCAGAAGGAAATAAATCAAGTCCTACTCAACTCGTTATTGAAAGCAGTCCAAGTCAATTACCTCCTCCATCCGGTCAACCAGCTCAAATTAATACCGCAACAGGCGCTGCACAACGAGGATTAATTGAAACTGAACTTCCCCGACCTTTAGTCGCATTTGTGACAGATATACTCGGCCACCCAGTTAGTGGTGTTCCAGTAACCTTTCAGGTCTTCTTCGGTGGCGGTAAATTTTCTGATGGCACTACCATCACTACTACTACTACTAATTCCCAAGGATATGCAATTGCGAGATATACTTGTGGTAGCAAACCAGGTCCACAACTGGTTCGAGCTGATTTTCCAGGAAATGCTTTGACACCAGCGGTATTTATGACGGAGGCACTTTTCCCAGTTCCAGGAGGAACAACAAAATTGATAGGTAATGTATATGATCAAAATTGGCGAGCATTGCCAAATGTGTTAATTCGGATCGGAGGACAGCAAACACGAACTGGATCGGACGGAAGGTTTTTCTTGGAAAATCTAAGTGCCGGGCCTCACCAACTCTTGGAAGTTATTGGTCGTGACCAGGTTCCCTTTCCTGGTAGATGGCCAAATATTTCATACGATCTTGATGTTTTACCTGGGATTACCAACCGAGTCGGACGCCCCATCTTTTTACCAAAAGTCAATGAGGGAATTGAGTTACCTCTTGATTCAAACAACATCGTTACCGAAGATACAGTTTACCAATTGCCAGTAGTTGGCGGTGAACCACCAATTCAAATTGTTGCACGTGCAGGAACACACGTCATGTTTCCTCCAGACATAACTGACAAACGATTGTCAGTAACCAAAATTCCAGTCAGCACAATCCCTATGCCGCTTGAGGATGGACGGGTGACAAACCTTTATGTATCAGTGCAACCATCAGGAACCATTTTTGACCCACCGTTAGAAATCACGTTTCCAAACCTGGACCAGCAACCTCCTAATTCAGAAGTATTATTGATGAGCTTTGATCATGATGCGGGAAGGTATGTTCAGTCGGGTACAGGCAAGGTAAGCGATGATGGAAAAACAATTTCAAGTATTTCTGGAAGTGGTATTCGGGTTGGAGCCTGGCATGGATTTCCACCAGTAGCCCCAGAACCTGAGACTGATGCATCTGCCGGTCCAGTGTGTAATCCATCCTCGCCTATTTCACTTTTGCAATCAAACCTTTCGGTTTCATCTAATGCTGAAGCTTGTTATATCTGTGATTATACATTTGACGAAAACCAAGGAGTCCCAAATGGGGATATGGTCTTTGGAAGAATGGGTTCAAGTCGGCGGTTTACCAGAGGGATAGCTTCAGGATGTATTGCAACTCCAACCATTCAATTTCAAACTTCAGATGGTCAGCCAATAATGACGCCGCTTCGAGTTGGGATCTCATCCAATGGACACGACAGAACCCAACATTTGCAAGCAGTAGTAACACCAGCACAAGAAGCTGCTAATGTTAGTCTAGTTGAGTTTAATGGATCTTCTGGGATCAAAACATCTAACATCCAAAGAGTTGGAAACAAAATAAAGTTTGACATCACGGGTACAATAAAAACCGACAAAACCAAACCCGAGGGGGATATCTTTACCCTTGCCAGCTATTATACTGGAGGGAAGGTGTATACCCATAATGTTGTTGTTCCCGTTCCAACATCAATTGCAACTCCCCATGACACTAAAGGGGTTAAAATAATTGAAAATACTGGGCTTAATAGCGTTACGATTCCTCGGATTTCAGCAGTGGATCCTTCCCGGTATTTATTAGTAACACTCTACGCAAGGAAGTTGAAAGTAACTCTATGGGACCAATTCGGAAAGAAGTTAGGGACTTTGTATGATGGAGCAGAAATTTTTGAACGATTTGAAGATGAAAGCTCGTTTCAAACAATTAACCAATTCATCACTGAAGGTCTTTACTATGATATTGTTGGGAATCCCTCTCCTGGATATTTAGAACCTGGAGTACTAGCATTCATTGCTGCAACTGATCAAACCAGTTTAAATAACTGGAAGAAACAAGCTAAACTACCGCCGACACCGGGGTCTGATATACAAGAAATCTATATTCGGATTGACGGCTTTGAACTCGAAACTAAAGTAAGTAGGACAATTACTTTAACTGGTTCAGACATAATTGTTATATGGCCAGATCGATAATATCTGACCATATAAAGGTTGAGATAAATTATGGTTTACAAAAGTGAGTTTTTTACTATGAAACGCATTAGGCAATTAAAGATAGCTATTCTTATATTATTTCTACTGTTTTATTCTGCTCCTTATCTTAGGGCACAACAATTTGTTGTAGATGATGCCCGCTTCCCTCGGTATTTGCCTGGTATACTCAAGGAACTTGGAGAAAGATTCCATTGCTATTTTACAATTGAGATAGGATGGAATGAGGTTGATTGTCCTGAAAATTGGTATGAGTTCAAAGAGTTGAAAGGAAATTGTATAAAAGAAACTCTGATTGACTCATTGAATGAGATTAAGAAATATCTTCCTGATTTTACATATGAGTTCAATTCGACAAACCCACAAATTATTCACCTAATTGATATTAGGCTACACAACAAAGAAAAATACATACTAGAGAATAGAATTGGAGATTTCAAATTTGAAGGGACTATACCTCAAATGGTTGAAGAGATCAGAAAAAGAAATGTCCCCATTGAATATCAAATGACTACTTTCATTCGGCATAACAATATTGAATTAGGTGATTGGTCATCTTCAGTAAAAATCAAGGGAAAGAATTTGAGTGTACGCCATATTCTTTCTAATGGGATAGATTTGACAAATTATAGTCGAATTATGTGGATTGCTAGCATTAGACTTACTGCCAACTCAAAAACAAGATTGGTTAGAATTTTTTTCAACGGAACACTCAAACAAACATTACCTAAGGTTATTAAAGTTAGTCCAACCACTAAAATTAAAAAAGAGAAATAGGTTATACTAATACTACCAATATAGGTATGGATACAGCTTATGATAATTCGGGTGTCTTTAAACAACCAATTCTCTACTGCCAAAGTAAAAACGACCTAAACTTGAGGTAAATAACGATGAACCGACAAAGTTGTCAGCCTTTTTTTCAATTGAAAGTATTTTCTACTGTTTTAATTGTTTTAGTAGTTCTAGTTCCAATATGGACAACATTTGTTTTTTCACAAAATACACCTCAACCCACAATTACAGGTCGAACCGCCACGGTTGCTCTCATTCCCTGGGGATCAGTCAATGCCGGGCCATTCATCTTTAGTGTGGACTCCGACCACGACGGAATGCCGGATGATGCCGAACTCCAAAATGGCACCAATCCAAACAACCCATTCGACGCCGATGCTGACCCTGATGGCGATGGACTGACCAACGGTGATGAAGTGGCCCTTGGGACAAATCCGAACAGTACTGATTCCGATGGCGATGGGATTGATGACGGGACGGAAGTCCAGCTTGGCTACGACCCGAAAGACCCGGCGAGCTTCCCGCCGGACAATGGTCCAACCGTGGTTGCGATTGAGGTCACTCCGCGCTCGGTTGGGTTGAGCCGGTCGGCGATTCTTCCTCCGGACCCGGTTCAAATTACGGTCGCGGGGACACTCAGCACTGGCGAAATAGTTGACCTGACCAACAATCCGGCGACCAGTTTTCAAGCCTTAAACCCAGCCGTGGCCACCGTTGACAGCTTCGGCAAAATTGTCGCCGTGAGCCCCGGTTCGACTACGATTCGGGTTCGCAATGCCAATTTGTCATCAGATATTCTGGTGGCGGTGTCGCAGGCAACATCGGAAATTGAGAAGGTGCTCCGCTTGCCGGGATTTGCCAATAACGTAGACGTCAAAGACCGCTTCGCGTATGTCGCCTGTGGACTGGCGGGACTCCAGGTCGTGGATGCCCGTGACCCGGCAACCGCCCACATCGTTGGTTCAGTTGAACTCCCAGGCAATGCGAATGATGTCCGGGTGGCGGGGAACTTCGCCTATGTCGCGTGCGGTGAAGGCGGGTTGCAGGTGGTGGATATTTCCACGCCGTCGAATCCAATCCTGGCAGGCGGCGCTCAGTTTGGGCGGGCGGTGGATGTCGTGGTCAAAGGGAATTTTGCCTTCGTGGCGGCGGGCGAGAACGGCTTGAAAGTGTTTGACCTCAGCTTTGCCCCGTACATTTCCGAAGTCGGCAGCTTCCCATTAACCGATCCAACTACCCAGTTTGCCAATGGCGTGGATGTGGACGAAACCCGCCAACTGGCCTATCTTGCGGTCGCCAATGGCGGGATGTACATCCTGGATGTGGCGACGCCGGCCAACCCGCAGTTGCGAAGTATTGCCGATGTTGGGTCGCTGAACCTCGATGTTGCGGCATTGGGAACGACGGCTCAGGTCATTGGGTACAGTGCCCTCACGACAGCAGGGCCAATCGCTTCGATTGATACCCAAACGCCGGAAGCTCCGACCTTCGGTGGTGTCACCGACTTTTTCCAGGGACGGTCCAGTGATGCTGAAGTCCGCAACGACCTGATTTTTACCGCCATCAATGGTGGCCTGGCCACCGGCTTTATTCCCGTGTTTCGACAACTCCCCGGCCAGGTAAAACCGATTTATTTGGGCGCCTATAACGTTCGCACCCTGATTGGAGTCACCCTCTTCCCCTATGCCACCGGTATTGCGGTTGATAATTCCCGGATTTACCTCACGGCGGCGGCCCGAACCATCGTCGGTCAGAATGAACGCACTGGAGATACCATCCTCCAAATCGTGAAGTATGGCGAAAATGACACCTCGGACATTGCTCCAGTGGTTGAAATCACCAACCCGGTGACCAGCGGTACCGTCGTTGGCGGCGAACTGCTTCCAATTCGGGTGACGGCCACGGACGATGTGGCCGTGGTCGGCGTCGAAGTCAAAATCAACGGTGTCGTGGCTGGAAATTTGACTGAGTCGCCCTACGAACTGGAATATCCATTTCCAGTTGGAGGCCAGTCGCTGGAAATTACCGCACGTGCGATAGATGCGGCGGGCAATGTCGGAGAAGCCGTGCCGGTCACGGTCACCATCGAAGCTGACCCGCTGACCTCCGTTGTCGGACAGGTTGTGGATGCAGGTGGAAATCCAATTTCCAACGTGTCGGTGACGCTAGATGGAGAGTCAATCTCAGGGATTACCGAAGGCGATGGCCGGTTTTCCTTGCCGAACATCAGCACCGTGCCGTTTGAACGAACGGTCTCTGTCACGGCGGTGGACAGTCTCCTGAACCGACGCGGGCGTTCGGCTGCGGTGATGACGGTTCGCGGAGGCGTAACGGATGTTGGAATGATTCGACTGGCTGGCGTTCGTTCAACCCTGCTGCCTTCGGGACTCTCGGCACTTGGCGTTTCCACCTTGAATCAGGATGGACATTCAGATGTGTTCGTTGGATTTTCAGATCAGCCCAGCGAAATCAGGCTTTCGGATGGGAACGGCGAATTCCTTCCAGATCCGGCCTTTGCCTTGCCGTTTGAAACCGTGACGGCTGGAATTGTCGGGCCAAATCTCTTCAATAACCTGCTCGTGCAACTTCCGGGCCAAAGCGGTCAGGGGACGGTGGTCCAGCTTGATCCCGCTTCAGGCGTGACGGGGACCACCACGTTTGCCACCGGACTGATCGGCGAGTGTGAACAGATGGCGCGGGGGCTGGATTTTCCTGGATTTGCCGAAACACAAAAGCAGGTTCTCGCTTTTCTGCACACGACCGGAGGCACGCAACTGACCATCCGGGTTGAAACGACTGGCGGGAGTTTTGGCGATCCAATCCAGGTGCCGATTGCAGTGGGAATTCCGCTCCGCAGCCTGAACCTGCTTGATGTCACCCAGGATTATCTCGCTGACCTGGTTGCCGTGGCCGACATTTCAGAACTTGATACCCGGTTGATTGTGATTCCGCGAACCTCACCCACCACCTTTGGTTCACCGATTGAGACACCGCTGGCCGTTCGAACCGCCGTCCCGACACTCGGGACAGAAGACGTCGTGGTGGCGAATTTCGGTGGAAGTCAGGGATTAGACGTGGCCGTGATGGGTGATGACCGGGTGCGGGTGTATGCCAACGATGGGACGGGTCGCTACCAGATCCAGCGGGAAATTCCGTTGCCGGAAGGCATGACCCCGCTCTGTTTAGGCCGAAGTGAAACCAGAGGCATCGAAATTCTGACTGTTTTCCTGCAACCAGCCAATAGTCCAACGGAACGGGTGGTGTGGTTTGGAGACGGTGGACTCTTCCGGTTTGAATCGCCCGCCGGAAATGACGAATCCCGACTGAGAATCGGAAGCTTTGCCGGT
>JACQXX010000018.1 GCA_016208495.1 Acidobacteriota bacterium
TATCAGCCACCGGCAGCGCTTTTTTTGTCTTCTAAAGAGAAATTCAACTCAGGCGAGTTGACCGATTCACTTTCACATCGCGTCCTCAGGGATTAACTTCAAAACCTGGTTTTTTTGTCTAGACAATGGGGAGCCCTTTACATATCAACTTATCCAAGGTGTGCTGAAATTCTCAGCTACCATTTAAAAACGGCGGTCGAAGTTTCTAAAAAATTGTTGATCGAGGAACCTAACGTCAATCTCAAGACGGCTTATTTAAAGGCTAATTCATTCGAGTTTGAATCACAGGTAGAGGAAACTCTGCAAGCAAAGGTTTCTCAGGATTTGGTTGATCGATTACCAAAGGATCCGTGGATTGTTCGGCATGCCTGGTATAGGGCGCTCATTCGATATGCACTTACCGTTGTTATTCCCCAAGAAGCAAATAAAGAAGACGGGTTAATCTATTTTAAAGAACTTCTCATTCAGTATGTTCAAAACTCAAAGGAAGATCCCCCGCCGTTTCTTGGGCTCATTGTAGACCATAATTTGGTTGTAACCTGTTCAATGCCTGACGGAACAAGTCAAGAATGGCAATCACTCGTTCACAACTATGCCTACGAACAGCTTATCAATTTGATCAAAGCTGGAGGGATTCAGACTTTTTTAGAAGCCCTGACATTTGCCTCTTCAGAAACAAAAGAATCTTGGAAAGAAGTTCAATCAATCGTAGCTAGTGGAAAAGCTATTACAAGGAAAGGCCAAAAAGAGCGTCTTGAGACCAAGAAAGGGCGAAAACCTAAAGACAAAAGGCATTTGGAGAAAAAAGTATTGAAGGCAGTGGTTTCTTTTCTAAAGGAACGCCCATCGACTCGCCCTACCAAAGCACTCATTGCCCACAAACTAAACATTAAGCCAGGGTCTTTTCCAACAATGCTTCAGAGAAATGAAATTGATTGGAAAGAGGTAATCAACAAGGCCAAGCATTCTATTTTCAAAACAGACACAAAATAGAATGTAATTTGTATCTGATTTTTTATCTAAACCATTGATATGTATTTGTTTAGTGGGTTTATACGTGGTATTTTCTTTTTTGACTTTTAAGAACGGTCACACTTTTTGAAAGGAGAAAATCCATGAAAATCTCATTCAAGTCGAAAGCTTGGAAGATGGTTCGACGCTTGAGCCATCTTTTATATTTCGCTTACCTGGTTACCCGATTTATTGATCGAGACTGAACCTCTTTATTGAGCACAGAGCCCAGAGGTTTTCCTTTGGCATCTGTGCTCTCAATTATCTTCCCGTCTCGCCGCCGCCAGGGAGGCTTTTCATTTCTTCACGTAACCGGCGCGGCAGGTCGCGGGTTGATTCGGTAAAAGTCAGTGAAAGCAGGTGTTGGGCACGTTGAAAAATCGCTTCCTGATCAATCATTTCCGCGAGTTGAAGCGGGCTGTGTCTACCACCGTTGACCTCAAGGGCGGCTTCATCTAAGGCTGTATCCCAAACCTTTTCCAGAAGTTCTCTCCAGTCATCGGCATGAACATAGTGCCCGGTGTGGTTCCCCATCACATTCCACTCCTGAATTTGCACAATTGAGTTTCGGATTGAGGCTGACCAGGAATTGGTGAGGCGCTGTTCAGCATCGTTTTTGATGAGGTGCGATACCAGACGGGTCAAAAACGACTTAATTGTCATCAAGATCGCTTTTCGACTCATTCCCTCCAGATCTTCCACGACGGCAAGCGCATCCGTGTACCGGCCCTCAAGAATGTGTTTTTTCAATATTGCCAGTTCTTCCATGCGCCGAAACTCCTTGGAAACAAGATGTTTTGAATTGTCGCACGAATCAGACCATCCGCCAACCAGCATCAAATCAGGCAAACGAAAGCGCCGACTTGTCGGCGCACTCCAAATTGGAGACCCACTTTGCCGTTGTTCATGCCGAGTTGCCTGGATTCCCCTGCCGCAACCGTCCGGCGCCGAGTGCCAAACCTACGGCAACCAGGAGCAGTTGAATCAGGGACGCCCTTACCATTCCGCCTCCAGTTGATCCGGCCAAATCAGTGTTGAGTAGCGGAACCCTGAGCAGGATCAATCCCGAAACAACCAGCATTCCAACCAGCAGCGTCCACCAGGCCCACACTTCTCCGCGACGATAGGGGACAAGGGTAATCAGCAAGAATAGTGTCGCGAAGCCGGCGCTATATGCCGCCGCCGTCGCCCGCCGGGATCGAATTGCCGTTTCCACGTCCGGTCGTCCTTCCGACAGTTTGCTCACGCTCACCCCGCCAAGGCTGTCGGTGGACGTCCCATAGGCTCTTGCCACTGAGACAAGGCTGAACACCAAAGTTAATACACTGGCCAATGTGAGTAATACCCAACTTGCGGTCTTCATGTTTTTCCTCCATTGATACAACCACGTTGGATGGTTGCTTTTACACGTTTTTCACTCTGTTTGGTAAACTAGCCTCTGTTCAGCGTACCACCTTCAGTCGTGAGGTTTGACGAGTGGGACGGAAGAAAAAACCTCTCGTCTGAAGACGATACTCTAAACTTTTTTCTGAAAATCCATTGAGTCGGCGCATTCCAAAAAAGGTTATTGCTTTCGGTTGAGTTGGGCATTTAATTCAGTTGTCCAGTTCAAAACAACGTGAATCTGGCTGGGCATGGCACCGGATTCATCTGGCAGGTAGGCCAGCGTGCCATTCGCCGCAATTTTAAAATCAGAATTTGGAAAAACCCCATCCATCACCACGACCGGGGTGCCGGTGATTTTCAATTGAACTGGATCAAACGGCACGGCCAGAAGCTGGTGCGAGCGATGAAAAATCAGATGTCCGCTCGGAAGATACCGGGCAAATCCAGCATCAGGTAAGTCCGCAACCAGTTGCCACTGTCTGGTTTCCAGCGACAACACCGCACATTGTTTTCCGTCTTTGGCATCAACCGTGAAGAGCACGTGTTCCTGATCGGGCAACAACTGCGGCGCCCGATGGTTTTTCTCGCCTTTTGACTGATTGATCGTGGTCAGGCGTTCGGGGGTGCCGCCCTGGGCTGAAACTCGATACAACCCAAGCGTGTCAGAAACGAAGATGTGACTTTCCGTCGGCCAGTTCATTTCAAACGCCGCCGGGCAGGTGTCACACAGCGTGAGTGGTGTACCACCGGCGACGGGGACTTTGAGCAATTTCTCTTCGCCTTGCAGAAAAGCAATCCACTGGCCATCAGGGGAAAAGAATGGACGTTTCCCACCTTCAGTCCCGGTTACTGGTTGAGCGTTAAATTGATTGAAATACCGTACAAAAACCTGACTCTGCCCATTTCGGGTGTCGTCAAACACAATCGCCGAGCCGTCTGGTGAAAGCTGTACTTCGGAATAAATGCCCGGTTGCCCCGCCCGTGGAGTTAAGGCAAATCGAGTGACAGGGTTCAGCCTTTCAGGTACAGGGCGAAAGAGCCCCCACAGCGCCACCCCGGTCATAACCATCAATGCCAGCCCAAGCCCAACCAGCACCAATCGAGAGCTGGTTGCTGGTTGGGTTGACGGAGAACCCCAGGTTTTTGTCACTGCCTTCTCATTACATTCAGCTTTGATTCCTTCGAGCAAGGTTTGAACTTCGGGCATCGTCTGGTAGCGGCGCCGATGGTCCTTGTTCAAACACTGTGAAACCACGCGACTCAACAGCGATGGAATGTGAGGCTTGAGATTTGAAACCGGAGGCGGATCTTCTTTGAGGAGTTCGCTGACAAAGGTGGCAAAACTCCCGCCGCGAAATGGATGGCGACCCGTCAGCAGCTCATACATCACGACACCAAAGCTGAAAATATCGCTCCGATGGTCGGCGCGTTCGCCTTTGGCCTGTTCGGGTGACATATAGCCGGGGGTGCCCATCACAAACCCTTCAGGGGTGAGTGATGGCTCGTTGGGCACGGTCGTCCCCTGATAGCTGATTCGCGCCAGCCCGAAATCGAGAATTTTCGGCTGGCCGGCTTCCGTTACCACAATGTTACCGGGTTTGATGTCGCGGTGAATGACGCCTTTTTCGTGGGCATGGGCCAGGGCATCGGCCAGTGGAATGGCGAGTTCGAAAAAGCGATCCAGCTCAAGGCCATCCGCAGGAATGACCTGACTGAGTGATTGTCCGGCAACATATTCCATGGCAATGAAATACTGGCCGTTGTGTTCTTCAACCGCGTGGACAGTCGCAATATTTGGGTGGTTGAGGGCCGCCGCCGCACGGGCTTCGGTTTGAAAGCGTTTGAGCCGCTCGGGGTCGTGGGTATAGCCCGGAGGCAAAATTTTGAGTGCGACCTGGCGGTTTAACTGGGTATCTTCGGCCAGAAAAACTTCGCCCATTCCACCCGAGCCCAGCGGAGAAACAATGCGGTAATGTGCGACCTGCATTCCAGATTGAAGCACCGAATGATCAGCGGCAATCTGGCGGGCGACAACGTCAAGGGCTCTAGTTTCGATGAAGTCTTCCGCCTGGGTTTGAAACTGGAGCAGTGACTCGACTTCGCGGCGGAGTGCGTCATCACCGTTACATCTTTGGTCCAGCAAGACTGCTCGTTCAGCGGGAGGCAAATCCTTCACCGCCAGGAACAGTTCTCCGACTTGCTGATGTTGTTCAGGCGTCATGGTTTTCCCGTCGGTTGAGCTGGCGCAGCAGCCACACTTTGGCAAAGCTCCAGTCATTTCTGACCGTGCGTGGTGAAATCTGCAGCACTTCGGCAATTTCTTCTTCACTGAGGCCGCCAAAAAATCGCATTTCGACCACCTGACACTGGCGCTGGTTTAATTTCGCCAGTTCATTGAGGGCATCATCAAGTGCGACCAGATCACTGTTTGGTTGATTGGAAACGGTCAGTGCTTCGTCGAGCGAAACTTGCTGAATCTCGCCGCCACGTTTTTGCTGTTGTCGCTGGCGGGCGAAGTCAACCAGGATTTGCCGCATCAACCGGGCTGAAATCCCAAAAAACTGTATCCGGTTTTGCCATTCGACATGCTGGGCGTCAACCAGGCGGAGATAGACTTCGTTGACCAGTGCGGTGGCTTGCAGCGTATGGTCAGCCTGTTCGCGGTTCATATACCGCCGGGCAACGCGATACAGTTCGTCATAGACGAGTGGAATGAGTCGCTCCAGTGCAGCCTGGTCGCCGCTTCGCCAGGCAATCAACAATTGGGTGATTTCTTTGGGGTGGGACATTGGGCCTGCCTCGTGAAGTAAGGTTGAGGTGGCGAAGAGCAAGAAAACCTAGCATAGCCAGGTTTTTGAGGCAAAGACCAAAAGGACCAAAGAGACGAAACGGGCATGAATTCGAAAACCCGGAACCCTAACGGGATGACAAGGTGACAAGGTGACAAGGTGACAAGGTGATTTTTTTCATCCCTCATCCCTCATCCCTCATCCCTTCCGAAAACCCGGAACCCTAACGGGATGACAAGGTGACAAGGTGACAAGGTGATTTTTTCATCCCTCATCCCTCATCCCTCATCCCTTCCGAAAACCCGGAACCCGGAAATTTTTTTCTGGCGATTGCCGCTTTTGGTTCCAAACTTCGCAAGTGAAGAGTGAAGGAAATTGAAACTGGCCAACCAAGGATCAGTCAATTCCGAACTATTGAAAAACTCATTATTTTTTGCGGAGGACACCTTTACTGTATGCAAGCTTCTTATTCATATCAAGAAACTTTATCTGCTTCAGAATCAATTCACTGGCGCGTTGAGGACATCATTGGCGGGGACAAGCAACTCGATTTTACACGACCATTTATGCCCGAATCACTCGCTCGGATTTCAGAATTGTCCTTTTTGTCGAATGAAGAAAAGCTGGTGCTCAACCAGATTCGAGGAAATACCTATCTGTGCATTTTTGGGCTGGTTGAAGAATTCATCCTGCCGTTTGTGCTTGATCACGCCCGGCCTTATCTGGGAGGCGATGATTACAAGGTTCGGGCATTTCTCCAGTTTGCCAGTGAAGAAGCCAAACACATCCATCTTTTCAATCGGTTTCGCCAGGAGTTTGAAGCCGGGTTTGGAACCGCCTGTGCCGTGATTGGGCCTCCAAAAGCAATTGCCAAAGAAATTCTGGCGCATCATCCACTGGCTGTGGCGCTGGCGATTTTGCAAATCGAATGGATGTCCCAGCGGCATTTTCTGGAAAGCATTCGCGATAACCAGGAACTGGATGCACAATTCAAGAGCCTGCTCAAACATCACTGGATGGAAGAAGCCCAGCACGCCAAACTTGACACGCTCATGGTGGAAACCATTGCGGCAGGCTGCACGGCTGAAGAAATTGCCAACGCAGTCGAAGAATTCCTGGAAATCGGATTATTTCTCGATGGTGGGCTCAAGCAACAAACCGAATTCGATATGCAGGCACTGATGGCGGCGACGGGGCGAACCTTGACTGAAGCCGAACAACGCCAGTTTATGGAAGTTCAATATCAGGCAAACCGCTGGACCTATCTTGGCACTGGAATGACCCATCCGAAGTTTCTCGGGACACTGGGACAGATAAGCCCGGCAGCCCGGCAGCGGGTAGAGAGCATTTCGCTGGCCTTTTGTTAAGAACCCTCGGGCTGAAGAAAACGGGTGAGCAAAACAAATCTCAACCCCGGAGTCTTCAGCCCGAGGGTTTTTCATTCTTCCTGTGCCTGCAATCTGGCGGTCATGGCATTGATTCGGGCGGTTTCTTCTTCAATCTTGCGTGCCACGCCCGTGCGTCCATCATATTTGATAAATCTCGGTAACAGCACGGCCAGAGCCACGGATCCAGCCACGCAAAGAACTCCACCGGAAACCACAGAAGTTCGCAGACTAAAGAGACTTGCGACGAGACCTGCCTCAGCATTGCCCAGATATGGGCCACTCAAATAACTCACCATTTCAATGCCCGCCATTCGTCCGCGCAGATAATCTGGAATGGTCTGATTCCAAATAGTCATCCGGAAGATTCCGCTCACATTGTCGGCGGCCCCGGCAAGTGCCAGGAAGACAAGCGCCAGCCAGAGACTGTTGGAAAGCCCAAACCCGATGATGGCCAGCCCCCAAACCGAAGCCGCAATCGTGACCGCCAGCCCGTGGCGATGAACACGTTCCGCCCAGCCCGAAGTTAAGGCCGCGATAAGTGCTCCAACCGATGGTGCGGCGTAAAACAATCCCACCGAAGCATTTCCAAACTGCTGCGCAATCGCGGGAAACAAGGCGAAGGGCATGCCGAAAAACATCGCGTTGATGTCAATCAGATAGGTGCCGAGTAATTCCTGCCGGCTGCGGGCATATTTGATGCCTTCAATAATTGAGCCCACACTCGGACGGTCAGCATCAGCCGGGGCCGGAACGGGTCGCATCAGAATCACCGTGGTCAGTGAAACCAGGTACGTCGCTCCGTCAATGGCAAAAGCGACAGCGGGTCCAAAGCTGGCGGCAATGATTCCGGCCAGTGCCGGGCCCGCAATATGGCCGAAGTTGTATTTCAACGTGTTGAGGACGGAAACAGCGGGCAGATGCTCGGGTGAGACGACGCGAGGCGTCAGCGCTTCGTGAGCTGGCCGATGGAGCGCGCTCAGACTGGCAAAAAAAGCGGCGGCCACATACAGCACCCACAGGCGCGGTTGGGGAAGTAAGGCGTTATAGACCAGCACCCCACACCCTGCTGCCAGCCCGATTTCAGTTAAAATCAGTACTTTCTGGCGGTTCAGCGCATCAGCCAGTGCGCCACCAACCAGTGCCAGGCTGAGCATCGGGACAAATTCGGCCACGCCGAGCATTCCCACGGCAAATGACGAATCAGTCAATTGATACACTTGTAATGGAAGCACCACGTAACTGATGGCGGTTCCAAACGTTGAAATAAATTGCCCGGTGTAAAGCAGCCGATACTCGCGAGAGACTTTCAATGGCGTAACATCAATTGCCAGTGCGCCAATGACCCGGTTCAAAAAAAGCCAGAGGGAAGAAGGTGAACTCATATCTTCTCAGGTTCAGGACTCAAGATTGTTGGAAAGTGTTTCCGCCTTCAGCCCTTTCAAATTTACAGGCTGAACTGCCGCAAGTGATGGTCTACGTGAAGGTATCCCCACCGCAGCCACTCCCAATCGCTCATTTCATTAAATATCGGGTGACGTCCCCAGGCAAAATCGCGATTGGGTCGGTGGATGCGTTCAATGATGGCCACGAGTTCGGCCATATCGCGGGTGAATTCAACCGGAGGTGTTCCCTGTTTCTCCTGGTCCATTTCCGGCATGGTCGGAACACCATGCGGCCAGGGAATCGGCGTGTACAGCGCCAGCCCCTTGATGAACGTGCGGTGAAAGATATTTCCAATCACCTTGAGTCGAACTTCCCCCAGTGCCAGTTTGAACGAGTCATTCAAGTGACAGAGCATCTGATGCGGGGTCATCCGTCCCCATCGCCGCTGGCTATCGTGCCTGAGCGACTGCACACGGCGAATGAGTTCCTGTTTTACTGATTCATCAGCAAGTGTTTTCATAGTCAGTCAAAAAAGCCCAGGAACTGGGCGACATAATTAAAGCCTCGGGTGGAGCGTAGCGGAATCCGTGGAAAGTGGAAAGAGTGGAGCGTAGCGCGTAGCGGGATCCGTAAAATGTAAAATCAATGACAGCCACGGACTCCACTCGCTGACGCTCGTTTCGCCCGAGGCTTTAAAATATGTCGCCCACTTCGTGGACTCAGAACCGGTTTGGGCCCAAAGAACGCAACCCTCAGCCCGTTTTCTTCAGCCCGAAATGGCTTCACGCGCAACGTCTTCCCACACCGGACGCGGGAGCGCATGCACGCCAGGAGCAAATTTTTGGGCGTCTTCAGTACAGATAAATCGGATGCCCGCCACCATCGTGGCCAGCGTCAAGTCAAACGCATTGAGCGAATCACCCTGTCCAGCAGTCAAATTCGCCATCGAACCACCCGCGAACAGATAAATGATTCGGTCACCAATCGGGACTTCGTCAACAAATGGGATGACCTCCGTGCGTGGCTTTAACGCCGTGACCTCAATTTCATCGGCGGTGTGTCCGACGTTGAGCAGGAAGCAGCCATTTTTTAAGCAGGCAAAGTGGTTTGCATTCAGCACGTTGCGGACACCCGTCGCCGTCACGATAATGTCGGCCCGTGGGGCGAGGTCTTCGAGCGTTCCAATTTCAAATCCAGCGTAGCCCGCTTCAAGACATCGTGCCGGGTCGCGGTCGGCAATACTGACCATTCCTCCAAGCGCCCGCGCCGTTGCCGCAACCCCTTGACCAACCAGCCCATACCCGACGACCAGCACTCGCTTGAGGTGCAAACTGAGCCGGGTTCGCTCGGTAAAAGTGTGCCAGGTCGTGATTCCGACCAGATGACGGTTGTGGAGCCCTTCTTTGATCGGCAAATCATCCCAGTTGAAAATTGGAAAGGTGAGCGGCTTCCCTCCGGCCTGGAGCTTTGCCAGACGCGAAATCCCGGAACCGGTGGCTTCAAGACCGGCTTTAACCTGGGTGTGGAGCCCGCGTTCGATGATGGCGCCGCTTAAATCGGCCCCCATTTCACAAATGTGGGTTGGATTCCAGGCCAGCACCTGTTCAATGGCTTCGGCCTGATCCAGCGAACTCATACCATTCCAGGCATACGTCCTGGCGCCACGCGACTTCAGGTATTCCACAACATGATCGCGCACGGTGGTCGAGTTGCAGGTTGTCAGGAAAACCGCTCCGTTGCGATTCAGCACGGCTTCAATGGCCAGAATGGTTTTTAAATCGAGATGGGCTGAAACCGCGAGCCGGATTGAAGACAAGTCCGGCAATTGCGCGGCCTGCGCCTGGGTCAGCGTCATATGCCGACGCGCCCAGGCCAGGTCGCGTTCGAATTCCTGACCGGAGAAAGTTGAGAAATGAGTCATAGGGTTTGGGGTTTGGGGTTCGGGGTTCGGGGTTCGGGGTTCAGGGTTTGGTTTTTAGGCCCGAAGGGTCGTCGTGCAATAGCCGTGGTGCGAAGCCCACGGTCTCGACCAGTGTGAAATCCAGGGATGGCATCATAATTCATGGGTTATACCATTTTGAAATGAATACCTCGTCTTGGGAAACAGTCAGGTAATTCAGTCAAATGAGCTTAGCGAACTACTGCTGACTACTGACTGGTATTCGCTCGTCTTTTCAGTTCTTCGAGTACCTGAAACAGATCGCTTCCCTGTAGGTTTTCACGAAACCCAGTCACCCGGATCAAATTGGCTAAATTGCAGCGGGCGGTTGCCGGGTCGTCGTCCACAATGACCAGTTGATCCATTGGATGGCCGAGACTTCGAAGGTCTTTGACTGGCCCGCTGCCAAAGGTGTCATCTTCAACCACCATAACACAATGGTCACGGTGACGGATAAAGGCAACTTTCTCCAGGTCAAAGAGGCGTGCGGTCAAAGCCTGAACATAATCTTCTTTCGCACTCGACCAGACTCCGACCTGAAATCGTTCCTGACAATATTGGATCAATTTCCGTGCGCCTGGGCGGACGAATACATCAAAAGCCACATCTCCCAGGTCAATCCGAAAATCTCCTGGGTCATTATAAATCGAGTACAGACGGACCATTCGGGTGAAGACCAGGGTTTCGTCCAGATCGAAAATGACCAGCAGGTTGTTGGGCGAGAGGGAAACCATACAGTTAGGGTTCAGGGTTCAGGGTTCAGGGTTCAGGGTTTTTGGAAAGGGTGAGGGCTGAAGAAATCACCCGATCACTGTGTCACTCGATTCAGGTTTTCGCCGCAGAAGCAGTGGGTAAATTAAGACAGGTCGTGTACAGCCTGCGACTATGGAAAAACAACAGTGGCGTAGACATCAGCGACGGCCAGCGTGCAACCAACCGCTTCAAATTCCACCGTAGCCGTCAGGTCTGCCGTGTCAAAACGCCGCCATTCACCAGTTTCCTGCTTCACAAAGTGTGTCAGGTGCGGTTCATGTTGGGCAATCAGAAGGTATTCGCGAAAGGTGTCAATGGCTTTGTAGGCTTCAAATTTCGCTCCTCGGTCAACCTTTTCTGTTTGCGGAGACAGCACTTCAACCATCAACACCGGATTTACCAGCACATCAATCCCATTGATATTTTCGAAAACGGCTGTTCCACAGGCAATGCTGGTATCAGGGTAACGGTATGGAGGTAAGGTTGGTGTCTTGACCGGAACATCGCTGGTAAACGCCTGGCAGGGGCCTCCACCGGTTTGCAACCGCACTGCAAAATAGACATTTCCGCAGATGCGTCCGTGGGCCTCGCTTCCGCCGCTCATACAGACGATGTCACCGTCCCAGTATTCATACCGGGCATTTCCGACTTGTTCCACCGCGAAATACTCTTCCACTGTGTAGTACCGCCCACGATTGGCTGACATAAGCCACTCCTCTTTGATCAATTCTAGTAATGGGAACATTTGCGGATAACTGGTGTCTGATACCATTTTAGAATGAAAAGCCCGTATTAGAAAATAGTCAAATAATTCCATCAAATAAGCTTAGTAAACCACTGACTACTGACTACTGACTGGTATCACCTGAAAACCCAGACCTGGAGATACTTCTATGCTGAAATCAATTCTTTTGCGGATGCTGGCGTTTGCACTGGCTTTTGTGGTGGGGACGGGACACAACGTCCTGCCTGGCAATATGTGGGTTTCAAAACCGACTCAATCCCATCAAATGGTCAAAGCACCAATAAAGCTCACATTTGAAGAAGTCGGTACTGATAAAGCCCGGCCATACCTCAAGTACACATTATCCAACAATAGTCCAGGTACTATTTGGTGCCGCGGATCTTACTATTCCCCTCATTATTGTATGCAAAAGAAGGAAAACAATCAGTGGATTGATATTGCCTGCGTGTTCCCTCATCTAAATCAATCATTTGAATTAAAGCCAAATTCAACAGCCCGTTTGGCAGTATTTGCAGCGTGGGATCAGTGCCCTCAACGAATTGGAATAGAAATCTTTTGGAGTATTCCACCTGAGGTCAACAGTGATTTCTTCCATAGGCACATTCCATATGGGCAATGCTGGGTGATTTGGTCAGAACCATTCAAAATTCAGTACCAACCTTAGCTTATCTTCGGTTGATCAACCTCTCCAAAACAATCAAAAGATGGGTCAAATTATGCTCAAGTCAATCTTCCTTCGAATACTGATGTTTGTTCTGGCTTTTGGGGTGGGTATCGGAAGCAGAGCTATTTTTGGAAGATGGTGGGAACCACTATCTATCCAAGACCATCAGAACATTGAACCGCCAATTACGCTCAAAGTTGAAAGCGTAATGGGAGCTTCTTCATATCCGCTCCCACTCATTCGTTATTCACTCTACAATCAAAGCCGCCATTCAATTTGGGTTGTTGGTGATGCCGGCAGACCATTTTTTGGAAGACAAGAATGGATTAACAATCAATGGATTGATAACTGGCTCTGTTGCATCTACCCCAATTCAGGCCAACCAATTGAAATTACACCAAATTCAAGTCTTGCATTTGACATGGAGCCAGATTGGCGCCCTTTACGTCAACGAATTGGAATTCAAATCTTCTGGGAGCGTCCAAAACTTCCTATTGAAGGGCTTAAAGAGCCACCTGATTTCTCTGATTACCCAGGATTTGTCATCTGGACACGGCCATTTAGAATCCAACATCAAGTTATACTTGAACGTCCTGTTAATCGCCCTTCCAGTAAAAACTGACTGGAGACACCTCTATGCTGAAATCAATTCTTTTGCGGATGCTGGCCTTTGCACTGGCTTTTGGGAGTGGGGTGGGGAGTGAGGCAATTTTTGAAGGTCTCCAGGGTTCAGAAACTGCCCAATCTTACCGAATAGTTGACCCACCAATCAGACTCAAAGTTGAAAGCTCAGTTGGTGAACAGCCTTTTCCTTATCCAGAAGTGCGTGCGTCCTTGTGTAACCAAAGCCCTTATTCTATTTGGATTTTTGAAAAGAATGGTCACCCATATTTCGCAATGCAAGAGTGGGCTAATAATCAGTGGGATTACTTATTTAGCCGGTGTTTTCTTCCTGATTCGGCCCAACCGGTTGAAGTAAAGCCAAACTCAAGTGTGACATTCATAATACCGACGAACTGGCATTCAGCACATCAACGAGTCGGAATTCAAATCTTTTGGGAACGTCCAGAATTACCAACCGATGAACTTATTGACCGCATCTGGCCATCTCCATCCTCTGGACATGTAATTTGGACACAACCATTTACGATTCAATACTATTGTGGCTTTCCTCCTAGTTGATCAAACTCCAAAGAAGAGCTGATATAAGATATAAAGCTTGATTTCTCTCATTACTCAACCCAAACAGAAAGAACCGTCAGAAGAAAATGTTCTGACGGTCCTTTGTATTTTTGTGCTTTGAGAATCCATTTAAGCTTTTTCAAAATCCAGCCAGGAAATGTGTTCGCCCCAGTTCCTGATAGGCTTCGATCACAGCTTCCAGTGCGTCGGACACATTGGCCAGAGCTTCATCAACGGTATCGCCTTCAGTGACCAACTCTGGAACCGCCGGCGATGTCACGGTAAAACCACCTTCAGGTTGTGGTGAGAGGACTAACGGGATCTTGTAAAACATTGCGCGCTCTCTCTTTATCTTGAATTTTCTACGTCGTGACTGGTTCTTTTTCGACGCTCACGGTTGAGGCCGGTTCGAGCGGATAAGCTTCGATCACGATTTCGTCATCTGCCACCGTCACCACGGCACGGCCTCCCTGTTCGAGTTCGCCAAAGAGGATTTTTTCCGCCAGCGGTTCTTTGAGTTTCGATTGAATCAACCGGCCCATCGGACGCGCCCCGAAAAACTTGTCATAGCCTTTGGTTGCCAGCCACGCGCGGGCTGGTTCGGTGAGTTCGATGGTGACGTTCTTTTCCTTGAGCTGGGTACTCAATTCGCGAACAAACTTGTCAACCACCTGTTCGATCACTTCAAAACTCAACTGTCCAAACACCACCCACGCATCCAGCCGGTTGCGGAATTCCGGGCTAAACATCTTCTCAATCGCGTCCTTGCTCTTGTCACGAATCGAAGCTGTTTCGCGGAAGCCGATGGATTCAGAGGTCATATCCCGCGCTCCGGCATTGGTCGTCATAATCAGAATGACATTCCGGAAATCAGCTTTTTTGCCGTTGTTGTCAGTCAAGGTCGCGTGGTCCATCACCTGAAGCAAAATATTGAACAAATCCGGGTGCGCTTTTTCGATTTCGTCGAGCACAATCACCGAATAGGGATGTTTGTTGACCTGATCGGTCAGTAATCCTCCCTGATCAAACCCGACATATCCCGGAGGCGCTCCGATCAACCGCGAAACGGTGTGTTTTTCCGAATATTCGCTCATATCAAAACGCAGGAATGCCACGCCAAGCGCACTGGCAAGCTGTTTGGCGAGTTCGGTTTTTCCAACGCCAGTCGGACCAGAAAAGAGAAATGAACCAATCGGCTTATCCGGATGCCCTAACCCGGCGCGTGACAACATAATCGTTTTGACCAGCCGGCTGATGGCGGCATCCTGGCCGTAAATTACTGATCTGAGTTCTGTTTCAAGCTGCTTGAGGCGGTCTTTGTCAGAAACTGAAACTGTCTTGGGAGGAATGCGCGCCATCCGGGCAATCACAGCCTCAATTTCAAAGATACCGATTTCAGTTGGGCGGGTGGCTTCATCGAGCAGTTTGAGCGAGGCCCCGGCTTCGTCAATCACGTCAATGGCTTTGTCAGGCAGGCAGCGGTCGTTGATGTACTTGGCGGCCAGTTTGGCGGCAGCTTCAATCGCACCGGCGGTATAGGTAATGCCGTGATGGGCTTCATAATAGGTCTGTAAGCCCTGGAGAATCTGGATCGTTTCATCAATTGTCGGTTCAACCACATCAATTTTCTGAAACCGTCGGCCCAGCGCCCGATCCCGTTCAAATGACGCCTTGTATTCCGGATAGGTCGTCGAACCAATGCAGCGTAATTCGCCGGTTGCCAGCACGGGTTTCAGCATATTGGAGGCATCCATCGTGCCGCCGCTCACCGCCCCGGCGCCGACGATGGTGTGGATTTCGTCAATCACCATGATCGCGCCCGGCTTTTTCTTGAGCGCGTTGATCACAGCTTTGAATCGCTGTTCAAATTCACCACGATATTTGGTGCCCGCCAGCATCGCGCCGAGGTCAAGCATATACATTTCGGCGGACCGGAGCGCCTCGGGGACTTCACCGCGATAAATCTTGAGTGCCAGACCTTCGGCAATCGCGGTTTTGCCAACACCAGGGTCACCCACATACACCGGGTTGTTCTTTCGGCGGCGGCACAAAACCTGAATCGTTCGATCCAGCTCGGTCTTGCGGCCAATCAGCGGATCAATTTTTCCTTGCGCCGCCCGATCAATCAGATTGGTGGTGAAGGCTTCGAGCGGGTCGGTAATCGGACGATCTTCATCGTCAATCTCGGCCATCGGGTCAGACGGTTTTCCAGAAACGGGTTCGCTTGAATCCTTTACTTTGGAAATACCGTGTGAAATGTAGTTGAGCACGTCCAGTCGGGCAATCCCTTGCTTTTTGAGCAGATACACCGCGTGCGAATGTCGCTCCTGAAACAGCGCGGCCAGAATATTGCCGCCGTCAACTTTGTTCTGACCTGACCCCTGGGCCTGACGCAGGGCATATTCCAGAACCCGCTGAAAAGCAGCGGTTTGTTCGGGCATATGGTCTGATTCAACCGCCAGTTGCTCCAGTTGAGTTGCCAGAAATTCGTCAATGTCCTGCTTGAGCTTTTCCACATCGCCACCACAATTGCGAATCACCTTGATCGCCGTCGGGTCGTGCAACAGAGCAAACAGGACGTGTTCCAGCGTCAAATACTCATGCCGCCGGCGCACGGCTTCATTGACGGCAAGACTGAGTGTAGCCTGCAATTCACGGGTGAACATAACTTGGATTTACTCCTCTTCCATTGTACAAAGCAGGGGATATTCGTTTTCACGCGCCAGCCGCGTCACCTTGTCTACTTTCATTTCAGCAATTTCGTAGGTGTACACACCCGCCACGCCCATACCTTCCAGATGAACCTGCATCATGATCCGGAAGGCATCAGGAGGCGATTTCTGAAAAACGGACTCCAAAATAAACACCACGAAATCCATGGTGGTGAAATCGTCATTATGCAGCAACACCCGGTACAGCGGAGGCTTTTCAACCTTTTCTTCGCTTCGGGTTAATACTGCATCATCGTGGTCAAAATCAGGGGAAGACATAAATCAGTCAGTAGTCAGTGGTCAGTAGTTAGTAATGCCAGTTAAGGGTTGAAGTGGTGGTTGGTCCTCATCCCCGTTGGGATGGAGCCAGGTGAGCCGGTGGTCAGCGTCGCTTTGGACGCGCCACCACCGGATGCGGGTCAGTTCCAGATTGGCGCCGCCCGGCCAGCCGCCGTCTACGGCGGCTGGCCGGGCGGGGTGAAGAGGCAACGTTTTCCCAGGGTTGCACCCTGGGCTACGGGCCTGCCACCCGCTTCGCGGGTTCAAATCCGCTCATTTTTTCAACTCTTAACTGGCATCAATAGTTAGTAGTGAATGAAGAGCAGTTCTGCATTCTACATCCTTCGGTCATCATTCTCTATTCCTCAATGCTCAAAGTTGGCGTGCCAGGGCTTCAACCGTGGTGACTGGTAACTGACAGGTCATCTGTTCACAGACATAGACGGCTGGTTGCCCATCAACCAGGGTTCGCCCTTGCAAGAGCGGAATCACTTTTTCAGTCTCGGAATCGTCCGGCGCTTTGTAAACCACGACGGCATTTGGCAGATAGGTTGAGCGGATTTTGGCCAGCAATTTTTGGGTTCGTTCATCTGTCAGGTCACCCACCACCACTACTTCTTTGGGTTTTGACAGGTAAAAATCAAGCGCACTCAGGACATACCCAAATCCCGACGGCATTTTCACCATCATGTCACGAACTGAAGCCAGCACTTCCTGGGCTTTGGCGCGATAGCGGTCTTCGCCGGTGAGGATTGCCAGTCGCAGCAACGCTGAAGCGGCCACTGAACTTCCCGCCGGCGTGGCATTGTCAAAGTACTCTTTGGTGCGGGTAATGAGCGTTTCGTGATCTGAGCCGGTGAAATAAAAACCACCCACTTCTGAATCAGAAAACTGCTCCAGCATGGTTTCGGTCAGGGTCCGCGCCGATTCAAGCCACCGTCGGTCAAACGTGGCTTCATAGAGCGCCAGCAGACCTTCGATCAGATATGAATAATCTTCCAGGTACCCGTTGAGTTTGCTTTCGCCTTCTTTATATGTGCGCAGCAGCCGCCCGTCACGATAGAGCTTGCTCAGTACAAATTCGGCATTTTTGATGGCAACCTGCAGGTAATCGGCTCGACCCAGAGCAGCACCGGCCCAGGCAAAACTGACCATCATCAATCCATTCCAGGCGGTCAACTGTTTTTCATCGCGGCCCGGTTTGATGCGCTGTTCGCGAGCTTCAAACAACCGCTGGCGTCCACGTTCGAGGGCGGCGAGATATTCATCTTCGGTCACCCGTTTCAATTTGGCCACGACGGACAGTGGTTCGCGGATATTGAGAATGCTCGCCCCTGAATGTTCAAAGTTCCCTTCCTCGGTCACATCATAGAACCGGCAAAACAACTCGGCGTCTTCCTTTCCAAGCAAGGCTTCAATTTCAGCCGGCGTCCAGACAAAGAATTTCCCTTCCTCGCCTTCGCTGTCGGCGTCCTGGGTCGAATAAAAACCACCTTCCGGCGACGTCATTTCGCGGACCACATAATCGAGCGTTTCTTCAACAATCTGACGATAGATGTCTTCGCCCGTGGCCAGATGAACTTCGAGGTACAACTGGCTGAGCAAGGCATTGTCATAGAGCATCTTTTCAAAGTGCGGCACCAGCCACCGGGCATCGGTTGAATAGCGATGAAACCCGCCGCCAAGCTGGTCATAAATCCCACCCTGCGCCATTTTCAGCAGCGATTGTTCGATCATCTCAAGCGACTGTGGGTCGGCAGTATCGTGCCAGTAGCGCAGCAGAAAGGACATGGCCATTGAATTCGGAAATTTCGGCGCCTGTCCAAATCCGCCATGGGTCCAGTCAAACCGCTTCTTTAACTGCGTGGCGGCGGCACTCAAAATGGACTTTTCAAGCGGAGCGGCTGATGGCTTGAGATCCTGCATTTTGTCGAGTTCGGCCAGAATTTCCTGCGCCTGACCAAGGATGTCGTCCAGTCGGGTTCGATAGGCTTCCGAGACCGACAGCAGCACCCGTGGAAACCCAGGCATACCATGACGGTCCTGGGGTGGATAATAGGTGCCACCAAAAAACGGCTTCTGATCCGGCGTCAAAAATACCGTCATCGGCCAACCACCACGCCCGGTGAGCATCTGAACGGCATTCATATAAATTGTATCGAGATCGGGCCGCTCTTCACGGTCCACTTTAATATTGATGAAGTGCTCATTCATCAATTTCGCAATCGCCTCATTTTCGAACGACTCGTGCTCCATCACGTGGCACCAGTGGCAGGCTGAATAGCCAATGCTGAGTAAAATCGGCTTATTTTCAGCCTTTGCGCGGGCCAGGGCCTCGGCGCCCCAGGGATACCAGTCCACCGGATTATGGGCGTGTTGTAATAAATAAGGACTGGTCTCGTTGATCAGCCGATTGGTAAATTTCGGTGCGTTGACATCGCTCATGCAACTCATTTCCTTTTAGTGGAACATACTCATTTGCGCCGAACAGCGCGGGGTTTCTTGGGTACAGGGTCGAAACCATTCGCGGCGACAATATTCCGGCAAAATGCCAAAGTCCAGTGATCTGTCCGGTATCAGGGTTCAGGGTTCAGGGTTCAGGGTTCAGGGTTCAGGGTTCAGGGTTTTCGAAAACTTTGTTCTTTTTGTTCTTTTCGTCCTTTTCGTCCTTTGAAACCCCGGAGCCTGGAACCCCACCTACCTGTCTACAGAGTAGCCAACCGGCACAATGGCTGAACCACACGGTAAAAGCTTTCAAATTTTAAATAAAAATAAGAGTGGAAGGGTTGACCTGTCTTTCCAAGCGATGCTATAACGCTTTCGCACACTTAGTCCGGTAAATTTCCCTTATCCACTCTCGCCTCTTACTTTTTCATATCAGATCGGGAAATCCCTGAGCAGTTTCAACCAGGCTGCACCCATATCTTTTTGCTCTACATAAGGAGACAAGGCTGCGATGTCTTTAAAAACTCGTATTTTCCTCACCTTCTCCGCTGTTTCGCTGGCAACCTGCCTGTCGGGGCCGGCGAAAGCCCAAACACAACCGAATTCGACCCCAACGAGTTCCGCACCTTCCCTTACCACTTCCTCTTCTGCCTCCGCCCAATCACTCATTGACAAAGCCAAACAACGATTTAAACAAGGCGAAGCTTTGTTTCGCGAAGGCAAAACCGAAGAAGCCCGGGCCTTGTTTGATCAGGCCGTTGACATGTTGCTGAGCGCACCGGCTGATGTCCGCAACCATGCGGATGTGCAGACCTACTATTTCGAACTCATCAACAAAGTTCACCTGCTCGAAGTCGGAGCGTTGCAGTCAGACGATGATACCCAGGAACCAGCCACACCGTCTCCGTTGGACGAACTGGCGGCAATTGACATCAACAAGGAAAACACCGAAGACAAAACCCAAGAAATTGACACCAACAAATTTGGCTTCAAATTTACGGTGACCTCTGAAGTCTACAAATTCATCAGCTTCTACACCAATGGCCGTGGCCGAAGCACGATGGAGCACGGGCTGGCCCGCTCTGGCCGGTATCGTGCGATGGCGGAACGGATCTTTGCCGAAGAAGGCGTTCCGACGGATTTGATTTGGCTGGCTCAGGTCGAATCAGTCTGGCAGCCACACGTTCAGTCCTGGGCCAAAGCCAAAGGAATCTGGCAGTTTATCCCAGGAACGGGACAGCGCTTCGGATTGCAACAAAATGGCTGGATTGACGAACGGGTCGCTCCAGAAAAAGCCACCCGCGCGGCGGCTCAGTACCTCAAGTTTTTGAACAAATATTTTGCCGGTGACTGGCTGCTTGCGATGGCGGCTTACAACAGCGGCGAAGGCAACGTTGAACGCGCCATTGCGCGGTGCGGCTATGCCGATTTCTGGGAACTCCACAGCCGGAATCTGCTTCCGAACGAAACCCGCAATTATGTACCGGCCATTCTGGCCGTGATTGCCGTTGCCAAAGATCAGAAGAATTACGGTTTTAAGGTCCACCCCGAGCCCGCCTGGAAATTTGATGCCGTCACGATTGACGATCAAATTGACCTTACCGTAGCGGCCAACCTGCTCAACGTTTCCGAAGAATCCCTCAAAACTCTCAATCCAGAGCTCAAGCGGGGCGTCACACCTCCAGGACGTCACGCCCTCAAAGTTCCCACTGGTACCAAACAACAGTTTGAAGTAGCGTATGCGGCCCTGCCAGCCGATCAGCGGATGCGCCGTACACCGGTGTTTGACGGTCCAGATACTGACAGCGATGGTGGTCTTGAGTTGGCCAGCGTTCGCCCAGCCCCAGCCAAATCCTCCTATCGCACCGTGATGGTCAGCCACAAGGTTCGCCGTGGCGAAACCCTGGCAGGTGTGGCCTCACGCTATGGCGTTTCCATTCAGGAAGTGGCCCAGCATAACCGAATGAGTTCCAAAGCTGAATTGCGCAACGGACAGGTCATCAAAGTCCCGGTGCAGAAGAATGAAGGCTCAAAATATTCAGTTCGTTCAGCCAAGGGCGGCAACAAGCATATTGCCAGGAGCACCTCAAAAGGAAAATCTTCAAAGAACACCAAAGCCCCAGCTCGCCGCCGTCGGTAAACCAGTTTTTCAGTGCCCACCCACCGAAAACAAAAAAGGTGAAGCAGAAGAAATTCTGCTTCACCTTTTTCGTTTTCGGCTGCGTTTTGGAAAATCAATCAGGAATGAGTTCAACTCAAAGACTTACCTGAAGGCAGCCACACAGTGCTTCTTTCCTAACCTAAATTGGCGGCCACAAAATCCCAGTTAATCAGGTGATCCAAAAACGCCTGGACAAAATCCGGACGGCGGTTCTGGAAGTCCAGATAGTAGGCATGTTCCCAAACGTCACAGGTCACCAGTGCGGTCTGGCCATGGATAATCGGGGTTTCGGCATTTGGCGTCTTGGTAACTTTCAGGTCGCCGTTGTCGAGCACCAGCCACGCCCAGCCGCTGCCAAACTGGGTGGTGGCTGCTTTCTTGAATTCATCTTTGAATCCATCCAGGCTTCCAAACGCCGAGTTGATCCGGTCAGCCAGTTCGCCGGTTGGGACACCGCCGCCGCCGGGCTTGAGGCTGTTCCAGAAAAAGGTGTGATTCCAAATTTGGGCGGCATTGTTGAACAGGCCAGCGTTCTTGTCTGTCCAGGCGGCAACAATCAGTTCTTCCAATGACTTTTCAGCGTGTGCGGTGCCTTCAATCAATTTGTTGGCATTGTCCACATAGGCTTTGTGGTGCTTCCCATGGTGAAAATCAAAGGTTTGGGCTGAAATATGGGGTGCTAATGCATCTTTCGCAAAGGGTAATGCAGGCAATTCGAATGGCATTGACTTTCTCCTCAGAATGAAGTGTGAAAAGGTTGTCTCTTGATGCCGCTCTTTTATACCAAGTCCCGACGGTTGGCTATCTGTCTTTGCTGAAGAACGTGAGCTTGGGGCACAGAAAGGGATGAGGGATGAAGGATGAAGGATGAAAGAAAACCAATTTTTCAGTCCGACGTCTTCAGCCCTCAGCCCTGATTTTTCACGGCTGCGCGGCGGCGCCGGCCTGGCTGCCATAATTGGCCAACGCTTCGCCGAGTGTATTGCCAGCGGCGGCCCCTTGTGACCGGTCAGTGGTGAGGTTGTTCATAATGATGCTAAAAGCCAGGATCTCGCCGTTGTTGGCCGTGACATAGCCAGAAAGTGAACTGACATCGTCAAGCGTCCCGGTTTTTGCCCGCAGATTGTTTTCGGCTTTGGTTTTCCCCATTCGCCCGTTGAGCGTTCCATCCACACCGGCAATCGGCAGTGAGTCATGAAAAACAGCAGCCTGTGGGTGGCGATGCATGGCAATCAGCAACTTCACCGTGGCCTCGGGAGAGATATAGTCCAGACGAGAAAGGCCGGATCCATCTCGAAACCGGAGCGCGGTGGTGTCAACCCCAATGCGTTTTAAAAAGTCGAGAATGACTTCGCACCCGGCTTCGTCACTATCTTTGTCTTGTGGTCCAAACTGACGGCCAAGCTGACGAAGCAATAATTCAGCATGCAGGTTCTGGCTGTACTTATTCACCACTTTGATCATTTCAGCCAGTGGCGGCGAGGTGATGAACGCCACTTCACGGACTTGACTCAAATCCAGCGGATGCTGTTGGCGATAGTTGGCATCAACCCGACGCAGGATGCCTTCAACCACAATTCCCCGCTTTCCCAGCATTTGTTTAAACAACGAAGCTGTAAATAACGCCGGGTCGTGAATCGCCAGTGTGTAGGTCGCCCCTTTGTCCCCCACTGGCAATCCGCCCCAGACATCGTGCACGTTATCAGCCAGCCCCCGGTGGATACCTATTTTGCGTTCAGCCTGGCCGGTCACAGTTCGATTGTTGACGGAAACAATCGGCGTGGCAGGCGAAATGGTGATCGGGCACACCTCGCCAGAGCGGGCACCAGCCACCAGTGACAGCCGGATTTGATTGTCAGCCGCAGACAGAGCACTCACCTGCGTGCCGTAGTACCACTGCAAATCATTCCATTCCCAACCATTTCCCAATGGCGCGGCCCGAAAATAGCTTTCATCTCCGATCAAATCGCCTTTGATTCGTTTCACTCCGGCGGCGGCCACCTGATCAGCCAGCGTTTCGAGCGGCGTCAACGTCGGGTCATTTTTCTTTTCATTAAACCGGTCAGAAAGATTTGGGTCACCACGTCCATACAGCACCAGATCACCCTCAACCGTGCCATCCGGGTTCAACTTTGGAACATAGACCGAGGTGCGAATTCGGAAGTCCGGCCCAAGTTTATCAAGTGCGGTGGCAGTGGTGTACAGCTTCATATTTGATGCTGGCTGAAAGACCTTGCTGCTATCAACATCAGCCAGCACTTTGCCGGTATTGACCGAAACAACCTGGATTCCGACCCGACCTGACGCCAGCGCTGGTCGTTTGGCGATTTGTTCAGCCAGCTCCTGAAGCGAGGCAGGCAGCTTTGAATCAGTTGGTCGAGACTCGGCTTGCGGTGTTTGCCGGGCCGGACGGACTGGTTTTTTCGCTGATGGTCGAGCAACTGGACGGCTGACAAAGGCTTCGCCAGAGTGTGGCAACACCGCCACGGTTATGCCTAAAAGACACGCGAGCGCAAGCATGGATCGGCGGACGAATGCAGGACGCATAACATTCACGGTCAAATTCCTCCGTGGAAAATTCAGGTTTTGGGAAGAAAATCGGATGGAAGGTGTACAATATTTGAGCCATCACAGCATACTGCTGTTGCCCCAATGACGGAAGTCACTTTTGAAGAAACCACCATCAATCAGGGATCAGGGTTCAGGGTTCGGGGTTCAGGGTTCAGGGTTCAGGGTTCAGGGTTCGGGGTTCAGGGTTCAGGAAAATAACAAAAAGGACGAAAAGGACGAAAAGGACATAAATTCGAAAACCCGGAACCCGGAACCCGGAACCCGAAACCCGAACCCCGAACCCCAATTGTGTTATGCCAGAGCCAAAGCTGATTATCCGCAAAGAAAGCCTGCCGACCCGGTGCGAAGTCTGTCACCAGTCGGACCTGCTTGACCTGGAAACAGGTCAATGCCAGCGGTGTGCGTTGGTTGTGCAGCAACTCGATTTGGAAAAAACCCGCCCGGCAGAATCGGAAATAGACGAGCAAACCGCTGCCCACATCCGGACGGCTGATCATCTGATCACCCACTGGATTCTCAAACTGTTTATGGGCTCGCTGGTAACGCTCCTGGTGTGTATCGGCGGCTGTCTCAGTGGCGTTTATTTGGCGGGCTACACCAACGGTCATTTCAGTGGATTGGGCCTCGTACTGCTTGGGCTTGGAATTCTCAGCGGCATTATTTCCGTGCTCTGTCTGGCAGCCAGCTTTTTACTCGCCTGTGCCATCAGCATCAGATCATTTGTTGAGTGGGTCGCCAGAAATTACCAGGATGCAGATTTTGGGGCGCGGTGAAAACTCAGGGCTGAGGGTATGGGGCTCAGGGCTGAGGGAAATACAATTTTTCCAATCATTCAACCTCGCCGTAATACAAGAACTTCATTCCAAATTGGTATGACAAGGAACAAGCCAGGCTTCTTCAGCCCTAAGCCCTGAATTTTTCAACCCCAAGCCCCAAGCCCTAAATATGTCTTCCCCAAAACTCATCATCCGCCATCAAACCCTTCCGACCCGGTGCGAAATTTGTCACCAGTCGGATTTGTTTGATCCAACGACAGGTCAGTGCGGACGATGTGCGGAGATGGTCACCCAAATGGTGGCCACCCAATCTGCAGTGACCGGATTTTTTTCTCCGACGGAAGACTTAACCCGACTTGAAATGATAGCAACCCGACTGCTGGTTGGGGTTTTCTTTATGATCGTTGCCGGTGCAATGGGCATCGGGGCCGGGATGATTCTGGCACTTCTCATCGGACAGCTCGCGCTCATCCTGATCGGGCTTGGAATTCTGGTAATTCTGGTTGGTTTTTTGCTTGCGATATTAAGTGTATTTCTTTTGCTTTTCGCTGTGATTGGAAGAGCCCTTGGCCAGGTGAAGAATTGGGTGAATCATACCAGTCAGTAGTCAGTAGTCAGTAGTCAGTAGTCAGTAGTCAGTAGTCAGTAGTCAGTAGTCAGTAGTCAGTAGTCAGTAGTCAGTAGTCAGTAGTCAGTAGTCAGTAGTCAGTAGTCAGTAGTCAGTAGTCAGTAGTCAGTAGTTGAGTGTTGGGGTTTGAGA